>DASVTJ010000181.1:0-11204 GCA_036387635.1 Duganella sp. | reverse complement strand
GCCGGCGGTGGCTCGAATCGGCGCCGGCTTGAACTCGGAAGCCGTCAACACAGCTTCCTGCCGCGCGACCACGCTGCCGTTGGCATACAGCGTGACCTGGCGACCGTCGTAGCTGGCTGCCAGGTGCACCCACGCGTTGGGCGCAAGCGTCAGCGACGAGCGGACTTCGAGGCCATAGCCACAAAACCCGAACGCGCCATCGACGCTGCAAAGGAACCAGCCCAAACCCGCCTGCGCGCCGGAGACGCCGGCGATCAGCGTGCGGCCTGGCGCCGGCTCGGAGGGCTTGAACCAGCCGCTCAAGCCGAACGGCTGGACTCTGCCCGCCACGGCGGAAGCGAATATGTCGTCCTGCTTGACCTTCTTCAGCAAGCCGTCGCTGGCCGCCGGGAATTCGGCGTTATACGGCCCCCACGGGTCACCGGCGTGGGCGCCGGACCAGACCATCACGGCCAACGCCGCCCCTATCATCGTTTGCTTCATTTCAGCTCCGGGCCTTCAGACGCAAAACGATCGTGCCGTGCGGTGCCAGTTTGGTTTCCAGTTTTTTGCTGGTGTCGCCGGTCTTGCCGGTCCACGCGTCGGTCCAGTTGAACACCGTTTTGCTGGTGTCGAGCACGCGCTTGTTGGTATCGTCGTTGATGCGGGCGCTGGACCACTGATAGCTGACCGGCACGGCCTGCGTGCTGCGATTCAGGATCATCACCGCCCACTCGTCGTTCGCCAGCGGCTTGGCCCAATATTCCAATTGGCCGGACTGCACGAAGCGCCACGCCTGAATGCCGGCCTTGTCCTGGTTGATCGCGATCACCGCCTTGTTGGTCAGGATGCGTTTCGTGGCCTCCGACATGTTGCGCACGTCGTTGCCCAGGATGAGCGGCGACGCCAGCATCGACCACGCCGCGAAGTGGGTGCGGTCCTCGTCCTCGGTGAAGCCACGGCCCACTTCCAGCATGTCCATATCGTTCCAGTGTCCCGGCCCGGCATGCACGCGCAGGCCCGCCTGCTTGTCGAGGATTTGCAGCACGCCGAAGCGCGAATACGAAGCCTCGCTGAATTCGCAATCGAAGCACATGTGGATGTCGCCGGTGGTGCGCCACGAGTGGCCGACATCCTTGGCCCATTCCCATGGCTTGGTGTCGCCCCATTCGCAAATACTGAACAACATCGGCCGGCCGGCGGCGCGGATGGCGTCGCGCATTGTGGTGTAGGCGCCGACCGAATTCAAACCCTTGCTGTCGCACCAGTCGTACTTGATGTAGTCGATGCCCCAGGCGGCGTAGGTGCGCGCATCCTGGTATTCGTAGCCACGGCTGCCGGGACGGCCGCCGCAGGTGGTCGCGCCGACGTCCGAGTAGATGCCGATCTTCAGGCCCTTGCTATGAACGTAGTCGGCGAGCGCCTTCATGCCGGACGGGAAGCGCTCCTTGTCGGGATGGATCACGCCCGTCTCGTCACGCTTGCCGTGCCAGCAATCGTCGATGTTGACGTACTCGTAGCCGGCGTCCTTCAGACCATTCTTGACCATCGCGTCGGCGGTGTCGCGGATCAGCTGCTCATTGATATCGCAGGCGAAGGTGTTCCAGCTGTTCCACCCCATTTGCGGCGTCGCGGCCAGCCCCTCGAACTTCTGGGCGTGGGCGTTGAAACTGAGCGCGCAGGCGGCGAGCGCCAACATGGTTGGCATTGAACGTTTCATGTGGTGGCTCCTTAGCGCTTGATGGTATTGAGTTTGTCGGCGTATTCCTTGATCAGCTTGAGCGAGCTGGCGTCCGAATCGAACACCGAGTACAAGCCCTGCTCTTCCTGCGGCGGATCGCCGACGAAGTCGTTACCCGGCTTCCACCAGTAGTCGGCGTTGGCCGCGCGTCCGGCGCCGCCCCAGGCCCAGAAATTGAAGCCGGCGATCGGGTCGCCCTTCTTGGCGCCGGTGTAGACGAAGTCGAACACCTCGCGATAGAAGCGGTCGCGGATCTTGGTGCCGGACTTGATGTCGAACGATGCGCCGTCGCGATCGAGGCCGAATTCCTCCAGCACGATAGGCTTGTCGAGCTTTTTGGCCAGGTCGATGTGCGAGTTCAGGTAGTCGCGGCTTTTGGCGATGGCGCCGTCCCACGATCCGGTCGGATCCTTGGAGTCGAACCACCCCCAGTTCTTCGGCCACAGGTGATAGGTCAGGTAGTCGATATGCTTGGTGCGGTGCGAGTCGAGGAACAGCTGCCCGTCCTGCGCGGAGCCGGCCAAACCTTCGCTGCCGCTGCTGACCATGTGGTTCTTGTCGATGCTATGAATGTAGCCGGCGGTTTCGTCGATCCACTTGATGTAGGCCTTCTTTTCCTCCGGCGTGGCGTTGCCGTTGCCGGGACGCGGCTCGTTGGCCAGCTGCCACGACATCAGGATCGGATCTTCCGAGTACGGCTTGCCGGTGATGGTGTTGACGCGTTTGACGATCTTCTGGATCACGTTGCGGTATTCTTTTTGCGCGGCCGCGTTGACGTAGAAGCGCGCGTTCTTCTTCATGTAATCGTCATAGTCCTTGGTCACGTTCGGGTCCAGCGCCGGCGTGCCCTCGAACCAGTTCAGGTACTGCGTCATGCCGCCCGACCATTGCCAGAAGTTGTTCAGGTAAAGCACCACGGTCATATCGCGCTTGGCCGCTTCAGCCATCAGGAAGTCCAGGCCGACCAGCAGGTTCTCGTCGTACTCGCCCGGCTTGGCCGTGGTGGCGGGGCTGACGGCGCTTTTCATGTCGGTCTTTTCGGACACCGCCAGCACGCGCAGGTTGTTGATGCCGATCGCGCGCATGCTGTCCAATTCCTTCAGCAGGCGGGCGCGCTCGCCCACGCCCTTCGGCGCGCCGAGGTAGCCGCCGTACCAGAAGTTGGCGCCGACGATGTAGTAGGCCTGGCCTTTGCGGTCGAAGTGGGTTTTCTTGGCGGTGACGAAATCGCCTTTGCCTTTAGCGACCGGCGCGCCGTCCGCCGCCGCGACGATGCCGCAAGCGCCGATCATCAACGCGGCCGCATAGAATTTGTAGAGTTGTTTCATTGTCTCGTTCTCTCTTTTTATGGTTGCTTACTTAGTTAACGACTTGGTTGGCTTGCCTGCTATGTCGAGCGTTTGCTTCGGCAACTGCACGGTGATGCTGGCGGCCTTGGTGTCGCCGGCATCATGTGCCAGCAATACCTTGTAGCCGCCCTGGGCGATGCGCCAGGTCTTCGACCGGCTGTCGTACATCGACAGCAGACGCGGATCGACCGTCACGCTGACGTCCTTGCTCTCGCCGGGCGCCAGGTCGACCTTGTCCCAACCGGCCAGGCGCTTTGGCGCTTCCCACTTGGCGCCGACCGGTGCCACATAGACCTGCGGCACGTCCTTGCCCTTGACCGCGCCGGTGTTGGTGACCTTGAACGTCAGTTGCAGCTTGCCGCCCTTCTGGCTTGCCGCCAGGCCGGAATACGAGAACTGCGTGTACGACAAACCGTGCCCGAACGGGAACAGCGGCTTCAGGCCTTTCAGGTCGTACCACTTGTAGCCGACCGCCGCGCCTTCGTGATAATTGACGGTGAAGCGCGCCTTCTCGTTCTTCGGATCGCCGTCGAGCTTTGGACGCGGCAGCTGGCTTTCCGATACCGGGAAAGTGGTCGGCAGGTGGCCGGACGGATTGACTTCGCCAAACAGCACGCGTGCGATCGCCTCGCCGCCACCGGTGCCGGCATACCAGGCCTGCACCACGGCGGCGCTCTGGTCTACCCAAGGCATCAGCACCGGCCCGGAGGTCTCCAGCACCACCACGGTTTTCGGATTGGCTTTGGCGACGGCGCCGATCAGCGCGTCCTGGTTGTCGGGCAGCGCCAGCGATACGGCGTCCAGCGCCTCGCCGACCCACTGCTGCGCGAAGACGATGACGACGTCGGCGTCGGCGGCTTCCTTCGCGGCGGAAGCCGGGTCCTTGCCGTCGTTGTAGACCACCTTGGCGGCCCCGGCCCGCGCCTTGATCGCCTTCAGCGGCGACGACGGGTGGTACATCACCGGACCGGGCCAGATGGTCGGTTCGATGCCCGGCACCGCGTTGCCGCCGATCGGATAGACTAGCGACGAGCCGCCGCCGGCCAGCACGCCGACATCGGAGTGCGCGCCGATGACCACGATCTTCCTGGCGCCGGCCTTCAGCGGCAGCACGCTGTTGGCGTTCTTCAGCAGGACAATCCCCTCTTCCGCGTCGGCCTGGCTGACGAGTTTGTGGGCGTCGAAATCGATGGCGCCGCCCTCCTTGACCGGATTGTCGACGACGCCCTTGTCGAACATCGCGTACAAGATACGGAACACCATGTCGTCGAGGCGCGCCTGCGGCACATGGCCGTTTTCGACCGCCTCCTCGAGCGCGCCGCCGAAGTACGCCGACTTGTCGAACTCCCAGCCGGATTGCTGATCGAGGCCGTTGTTGGCCGCTGCGACGGTGCTGTGGACCGCGCCCCAGTCGGACATCACATAGCCCTTGAAGCCCCAGTCCTTCTTCAGCACCTGGTTGAGCAGGTAGTCGTTCTCGCACCCGTAGACGCCGTTCAGGCGATTGTAGGCGCACATGACCGAGGCGGGATTGGCCTGTTCCAGCAGCAGCTGGAACGCCAGCAGGTCGGACATGCGGTTGCTGGCGTCATCGATGCGGGCGTCGAGCACGAAGCGGCCGGTCTCCTGATCGTTGACGGCGAAGTGCTTCATCGTCGCGATCAAGTTGTTCGACTGGATGCCCTTGACCTGCTGCGCCACCATGGTGGCGGCCAGCAGCGGGTCTTCGCCGGCGTACTCGAAGTTACGGCCGTTGCGCGGTTCGCGCAGCAGATTCACGCCACCGGCCAGCATCACGTTAAAGCCCGAGGCGCGCGCCTCCCTGCCGATCATCGCGCCGCCCTGGTAGGCCAGGTCGCGGTTCCAGGTGGACGCGGTGGCCAGGCCGGAAGGCAGCGACGTGCGCTCGCGCGGCGTCTTGCTGGCCTGGGTGGCGACGCCAAGACCGGCATCGGTTTCGAACAGCGCCGGCAGGCCCAGTCGCGGCACGCCGGGGATGTAACCGGCCGAAAACGGCAGAGCCGCCGGATGCTTCTTGGTCTTGTTGGCGAAGTCGGAACCGAAGTGGCCCAGCACCCAGCCCAGTTTCTCCTGCTGCGTCATGGCGTCCAGCGCCAGCCTGGCGCGCTTGTCGGCGGCCAGCGATTTATCCAGCCATGGCTTCGATGCCGGTTCGGCCGGCGTGGCGGGAGGGGCTTCGGCCGCGTAGGATGGCAACGCGGTGGCCACCGTGACAACGGTGGCGGTGGCAAGCGCCGCAGCCACCGCGAGCGCGATGGCGAGCGGCCGCAGGTTCAGTTCCTGGTTCATTTTTGTCTCTCTTTATTATTGGAGTGCCGCCCTTGGGCGGCTGGTGTTTCAGGTATTAACGATTCGAATACATCCCGGCGTATTTCAGACCATAGTACAAAATGAAGGTGTAGCAGGCGGCGGGAACGAAGAACGACAACTGCAGGCCGATGGTGTCGGCCAGCAGGCCTTGTGCGAACGGCACCAGAGCGCCGCCGACGATAGCCATGCACAGGATGCCCGAACCCTGGCTGGTCAGGGGACCGAGCTTGAACAGCGCCATGCTGAAAATGGTCGGGAACATGATGGAGTTGAACAAGCCGACGGCGATGACGGACCACATGGCCAGCGGGCCGTTGGCGAAGATCGCCGTCAGCAGTAGCACGATCGAAGCGGCGGCGTTGAACGCCAGCGCCTTGCCCGGGCTGATATAGCGCATCACGGCGAAGCCGATGAAGCGGCCGATCATGGCGCCGAGCCAGTAGAAGCTGACGTAGTTGGCTGCGGCGCCGTGCGACATGCCGGCGATGTTGGACTCGCCCAGGAAGTTGATCAGGAAGCTGCCGATGCTGACCTCCCCGCCGACGTACAGGAAGATGCCGATTGCGCCCAGCACCAGGTGGCGGTGCGACGTCACTTTTTTGTCCAGCGTGTAGGCGCCGGGTTCCTCCGCATCGACGATCTTCGGCAGGCGCACCAGCGCGAACAGGATGGCGATGGCAAGCAGCGCGGCAGCCAGCACCAGGTATGGCCCCTGCACCGTGGCGGCTTCCTCGGCCTTGGTCTTGACGATGTTGGCGACGGCGGGAACGCCTTCGGACAGGATCAGGAAACCGCCGAGAGCCGGAGCGATCGCGGTGCCGAGCGAATTGAATGCCTGCGTCAGCGTCAAGCGGCTCGACGCGGTGGCCGGCGCGCCCAGCGCGGCGACGTACGGATTGGCCGAGACCTGCAAAATGGTGATGCCGCCGGCGAGCACGAAGAGCGCCAGCAGGAACAGCGAGTAGCCGCCCATCGAGGCTGGGTAGAACATGGCGCAGCCGATGGCGGCGACCACCAGGCCGGCGACGGCGCCGCGCTGGTAGCCCAGACGCTTGATCAGGATACCGGCGGGGATCGAGACGATGAAGTAGGCGCCGAAGAAGCAGAACTGCACCAGCATCGCCTGTACATAAGTCAGCGTGTAGATCGACTTCAGATGCGGAATGAGCACGTCGTTCAGCGACGTGATCAAGCCCCACATGAAGAACAACAGCGTGACGATCATCATCGGGAAGGTATTGCTGCGCCCTTCCTGACTGGTCGGGGCGTGGGGGCTCAAGGTCGCGGGTGCAACACGTTCCATCAGATGTCTCCTCTATGGATGGTTTTATAGTAATGAAAAGATTCTGCATCGGCGCCGCGCAAGGGTCAAATCACATGCGTATTTCGGCCGCAGTTTAGCCGTCTTCACTAAACACGCGATGCGCGGCGCGACGCCGTGTTGCGGCGCAGCGAACCGCTAAAGTCGGCCTGTTTAGTAAATTGCGCTAAACTTTTCGGTAAAGTCGACGTGTCGTTTGACCGTGACTGGACGATTATGCAAGACTGCACTCACACCAGAAACCTGCCGACGGTACGCCCGCGAGCTGGTTCACCGGAAGACTTGGAGACTGAGATGGGCGATTCCACAGATAGCGCAAAGAGCACGGCGGCGGTGACGATACGCGACATCGCCCGCGTGGCCGGAGTATCGGCGGGGACCATTTCACGCGCGCTGAAAAACGAACCGGGATTGACCGAGGCGACGCGCCAGATGGTGCTGGAGGCGGCGCGCAAGCTGGGTTACGACTTTTGCAAGCTGCGCCCGAAACGGTTGCGGCGCCTGACCTTCCTGCTGCACCGCCAGCACAACACCGCGTCGAGCAGCCCGTTCTACTCGCCGGTGCTGCACGGCGCCGAGGAAGCCTGCCGCAAGCAGGGCATCGTGCTGTCGTTCATGGCGGTCGGCCCGGCCGATGGCCTGATCGACCAGATACGCATGCACGCGCCGGACGGCATCGTCTGCGCCGGCTTCTTCGAGCCCGAGACGCTGAGCGCCTTGCGCTCGACCGGCAAGCAGCTGGTGCTGATCGATATGCAGCTGCGCGGCTACAGCTCCGTCAATCCGGACAATATGATGGGCGGCTACCTGGCCACGAAACACCTGATCGACACCGGCCGCACGCGGGTCGGTTTCATTTCCGGGCCGCTGTCGCATTACAGTATCCGCGAACGCGCGCGCGGCTACCGGCAGGCGCTGTTCGAGGAAGGCATCCTGGCCGATCCGCGCCTGGAGGCGGGGCTGCCGGACGGCGTCGATCTGGAAACCGGCGCATGGGAGGCGATGGAGCAGTTGCTGGCCCTGCCCCATCCGCCGGACGCGGTCTTCTGCTACAACGACAGCGCCGCGCTGGTGGCGATGCGCTGCTGCCTGGCCAAGGGTTTGAAGGTGCCGCACGATATCGCGATCGTCGGTTTCGACGACATCTCGACCGCGGTGCTGGGACACCGTCCGCTGACGACACTGCGCATCGATAAGAAGGCGCTGGGCGCGCTGGGTGTGGAAATGCTGCTCAACGGCCCGCACGGCGAGCCGGTGGAAAAAATCGCCCCGGTGGAGCTGGTGGTCCGGGCCAGCACGGTGTTCGACGGCTGGCGCGTGCAAAAGCCGCTGGCCAAAGGAGGAAGCGTGGCCGTCGCCTGAGCCGCGCAAGCTTTCAATCACCAAGCGCCGTCCTGAAAACACCAACGACATCGCGCAAGATCCGGCGTCGCCCAACGCAACGCCTGGGCCGGTGCGCGCCTGAAAAATAGTAATCCCGGATGTTTTCATAAGCGTCCATCCATCAACCAACAACCCAACACGGACCTCACGATGGTACCCGATTTTCACTCCCGCGAAACACTGCTGAACCACATCCGCCATACCCGCCAGTTCTACGACAGCCGATGCGTGGACGCCAGCGGCGGCTTCTATCATTTCTACAAGGACGACGGCACCGTCTACGACGCCACCACTCGCCACCTGGTCAGCAGCACGCGCTTCATCTTCACCCACGCGATGGCATGGCGCCAGTTCGGCGAAGCGGCGGACCAGCAGCGCCTGCGCCACGGCCTGGCCTTCCTGCGCGACGCCCACCGCAGCAAGGACACCGGCGGATACGCCTGGCAGCTGGACTGGACCAACGGCGAAGGCCGCGTCACCGACGGCACCAACCACTGCTACGGCCTGGCCTTCGTGCTGCTCGCCTACAGCCACGCGTTGATGGCCGGCGAAACCCAAGCCCGCGAATGGATCGACGAAACCTTCGATTTGATGGAGCGGCGCTTCTGGGATGCCAGGTACGGCTTGTACGCCGACGAGGCCAGCGCCGACTGGTCGAAGCTGGACGACTATCGCGGCCAGAACGCCAACATGCACGCCTGCGAGGCGCTGATCGCCGCCTTCGAGGCGACCGGCGAGCGCGCCTTTTTGCTGCGCGCCGAGACGCTGGCGCGCAACATCACGCAACGCCAGGCCGCGCTGGCGGGCGATCTGATTTGGGAGCACTATCACGCCGACTGGTCGGTCGACACCGAATACAACCGCAACGACAAGAGCAATATCTTCCGTCCGTGGGGCTACCAGCCGGGCCACCTGACCGAATGGGCCAAGCTGCTCCTGCTGCTGGAACGCCACGGCGACCAGCTCGAAGGCGGCAAGGACTGGCTGCTGCCGCGCGCCGTGGAGCTGTTCAACGCCGCGATGGACAAGGCCTGGGACGCGCAACACGGTGGCATCCACTACGGCTTCGCGCCGGACGACAGCATCTGCGACGACCTCAAATACTTCTGGGTGCAGGCCGAGAGCCTGGCCACCGCAGCCCTGCTGGGCGCGCGCACCGGCGAGGCAAGCTACTGGACCTGGTACGACAAGATCTGGGCTTATAGCTGGGAGCATTTCGTCGATCACGAATACGGTGCGTGGTATCGCATCCTCGGCGCCGACAACAGCAAACTGACCGACGAAAAAAGCCCGGCCGGCAAGGTGGATTACCACACCATGGGCGCCTGCTACGAAGTGCTGAACGTGTTGAAGGACTGAGATGACGACCCCGAT
The DNA here is from genome assembly GCA_036387635.1 of Duganella sp. Lineage (GTDB taxonomy): Bacteria > Pseudomonadota > Gammaproteobacteria > Burkholderiales > Burkholderiaceae_D > Rugamonas. The sequence goes on along the minus strand of DASVTJ010000181.1, from coordinate 1,726 downwards.
GAATTTCCCTTTATTCGTGGCAGCCGGCGAAGCGCTGACCGACATGATCGTGCAGGACGGCGATCAACCCACGCCGCAGCGCTGGCTTAGCCAGGTCGGCGGCTCGACCTGGAACGTGGCGCGCACGATGGCCAAGCTGAACGTGCCGACCGCGTTCGCCGGCGCGATCAGCGCCGACGTCTTCGGCGACGCGCTGCAAAAGGCCAGCGAGGCGGCCAACCTGGACCTGCGCTTCCTGCAGCGCTACACCAAATCGCCGCTGCTGGCGATCGTGCACCGCACCGATCCGCCGGCCTACTTCTTCGTCGGCGACGACAGCGCCGATTTACAGTTCGACGCGGCGCTGCTGCCGGAAGGCTGGCGCGCGCACTGCAAGTGGGTGCACTTCGGCGGCATCAGCCTGGCGCGCCAGCCGCTGGCCGCCAAGCTGGTGGCGCTGGCCGAGCAGCTCAAGCTCGATGGTGTACGCATCAGCTTCGACCCGAACTACCGGCTGCTGATGGATGAGCGCTACGACGCCACGCTGCGCCGCATGACCGAACTTGCCGACGTGGTCAAGGTGTCGGAAGAGGATCTGGCGGGCCTGTTCCGCACCGACGACATCGAGACCGCGTTCGCCACGCTGCGCGGCTTCAATCCGGCGGCGACCTATCTGTACACCAAGGGCGCCGACGGCGCGTCGCTGCACATCGGCGACGAAGAGTGGGCCTTGCCGGCGCCGCGCATCACCGTGATCGACAGCGTCGGCGCGGGCGACGCCAGCATCGCGGCGCTGGCCTACAGCATGCTGCACCACGCCGGCCGGGAACCGGCGCAGCATCTGCGGTTCGCCGTGGCGGCCGGCGCGGCGGCGTGCCTGGCGCCGGGTGCCTCGCCACCGTCGCTGGCCGCGATCGAGGCGCTGCTCGGTTAAATTCAAAATAATCAACAAGGAGCAATTTACATTGCAAAAGAATCAACATGTGTTATAAAGACAAACACTAGTTTAACTTCTGTTATAAAACATTATTTATTGATCTATATCAAATGTCAGAATCTGGCCATCACGCAACATTTGATACAGATCAGAAGCATGAAAACAATTCAGGGGTGCTAAACTCAGCAGGTTTCTTCGATCAACTGAGAGGCTCTCATGAACCAGATGTCCAGGCGACAGTTCCTACGGGTAACTGGCGCGACCATCGCGGGTTCGAGCATCGCGCTCCTCGGCTTTACGCCGGCAACGGCTTTGGCCGAGGTCCGGCAGTACAAGCTGGCGCGCAGCACCGAAACCCGCAACACCTGCCCCTACTGTTCCGTAGGGTGCGGGATCCTGATGTACGGTCTTGGCGACGGCGCTAAAAACGCCCACGCTTCGATCATCCACATCGAAGGCGATGCCGACCACCCGGTCAACCGCGGCACGCTTTGTCCTAAGGGCGCAAGCCTGATCGACTTTATCCATTCGCCGAACCGCCTGATGGTGCCGGAATACCGCGCCCCTGGTGCGACCGAATGGAGCCCGATGTCGTGGGACGACGCGCTTACGCGTATCGCCAAACTGATGAAGGCTGACCGCGACGCCAACTTCATCGAACAAAGCGCCGACGGCAAAACCGTCAACCGCTGGACCACCACCGGCATGCTGTGCGCGTCGGCAGGCTCCAACGAAGTAGGTTACTTAACCCATAAAACCATGCGCAGTCTGGGCATGCTGGCATTCGATAATCAAGCACGTGTATGACAC
>DASVTJ010000180.1:0-5537 GCA_036387635.1 Duganella sp. | reverse complement strand
CGACGAGCCGACCAAGGGCATCGACATCGGCTCCAAGGCCGCCGTGCACCGATTTATCGGTGAACTGGTGACCAAGGGCTTGTCGGTGATCCTGGTGTCGTCCGAACTGCCGGAGGTCATGGGCCTGGCCGACCGCATCGTAGTTATGCACCAAGGCCGCATCGAGAACATCTACAACCGCGCGGACGCCACGCCGGAAAATATCGTGGCCGCCGCCTCGGGTTGCGCGCTGCCGGTGGAGGAATGCGTATGAAGGCGCTACTCAAAATGCGCGAAACCCAGCTGGCGCTGTGCACCATCGCGCTGATCATATTGGTCGGTACGCGCGCGCCGGTGTTCGTCAGCGGCGCCAGCCTGGCCAATCTGCTCACCGACAGTACCTTGCTGATCATGCTGGCGCTGACGCAGATGCTGGTGATCGTCACGCGCGGCGTCGATCTGTCGGTCGCTTCCAGCCTGGCGCTGGCCGGCATGATGTCGGCGCTGCTGGCGTCGCGCTTTCCCGAGCTGCCGCTGCCGTTGGTGATGCTGGCGGCGGTCGCAATCGGGCTGCTGCTTGGTTTGGTCAACGGTTATCTGATCGGCTACCTGGATCTGGCGCCGATCGTGGTCACTCTGGGGACGATGAGCGTCTATCGCGGCATGGTGTTCGTGCTGTCCGGTGGCGCCTGGGTGTCGTCGCACCAGATGCCGGCCGATTTTATCGCCTTCCCCCTAGCGAACCTGTTCGGCGTCACGCATCTGGTGTGGATCGCCGGCTTGACGGTGCTGGCGGCGTGGTATCTGGCGCGGCATAGCCGCTTCGGCCGCGACTTGTACGCCATCGGTAACGAGCCGTTCTCGGCGCGCTATGTCGGCATTCCGATCGCCAGCCGATTGATGTGGACTTACGGCCTGTCCGGCGCGATGGCCGGCTTGTGCGGCTACCTGTGGGTGGCGCGCTACGCGGTCGCCTACACGGAGATCGCCTACGGCTTCGAATTCACCGTCATCGCGGCGTGCGTCATCGGCGGCATCAGCATTGCCGGCGGCAGCGGCAGCGTGGCCGGCGCGGTGCTGGGCGGCTTGTTCCTCGCCGTGATAGGCAACGCGCTGCCGGTGGTTAAGGTGTCGCCATTCTGGCAAAGCGCGCTGACCGGCGTGGTGATTCTCGCCGCTGTGCTGATCAACGCCCGTGGGGGACGCCCGATCGGCCGCCAGATCCTGCCGCTGCATCTGAATAAATCCAACGCGACCGGGAGCGCTGCGTGAATACGAGTACCTTAGTATCCAACACCGTGTCCAATACCGTGTCCAATGCCGACGCGCCGGAAAAGGCGCCGTCGTCCCGCTACGTTATCGCCGATCGTCCGGGCTTCCGGCTCGGCGCCTTGGTGGGACGCTGGGAAAGCCTGCTGGCGCTGTTGCTGATCGCGGCCTTCGCGGCCAACGCCATCGTGCTGCCGCACTTCCTCGACCTGTACAACCTGGCCGACGGCACCTTCAATTTCAGCGAAAAGGCGTTGATCGCCTTGCCGATGGCGTTGTTGATCATTTGCCGCGAGATCGATATTTCAGTGTCCGGCATCCTCGCGCTGTCATCGGTGGCGATCGGGCTGGCGCACGTCAACGGCGTCGCGCCTGAGCTGCTGCTGCCGATCGCAATCGCCACCGGCACGGCCTGCGGCTGGCTCAATGGCTTCATGGTCACGCACTTCCGGTTGCCGTCGATCGTCGTCACGATTGGCACCGTTTCGCTGTTTCGCGGCTTGGCCAGCGTGGTGCTGGGCGATAAAGCCTTCACCGGTTATCCGCAGGTGATGGCTGACTGGGGCCAGGGTTACTTCTTCGGCTTCATCCCGCGTGAATTCGTCATCCTGCTGGCCTTCGCAGCGCTGTTCGCGGTGGTGCTGCACACGACCACGTGGGGCCGCCGCATTTACGCCATCGGTAACAACCCGGTCGCGGCGCGCTTCTCTGGCATCTCGGTGGATCGCTATCGCCTGGTGCTGTTCATGCTGACCGGCGCCATGGCGGGACTGGCGGCGTATCTGCTGACGGGCCGCATCGGTAGCACCCGGCCGAATATCGCCATGGGCTGGGAACTGGAAGTGATTACGATGGTGATCCTCGGCGGCGTTAGTATCGCCGGCGGCGCCGGCACCATCGGCGGCGTGATGCTGGCCGTGCTGACCCTGGGCACCGTGACGTACGGGCTGTCGCTGGCGAACGTCCCCGGCATCTACATGACCATCGTCGTCGGGATACTGCTGCTGGTGACCATCGCCCTGCCACGTTTGCTGCGCGGTCGCAGGACCGCAAAATGACGCCGGCGAACGAAGCGACGCTGGTTCTCGATATCGGCAAGACCAACGTCAAACTGGTGCTGGTCGATGTCGACGGCGCGGTGCTGGCCGAGCGGCGCAGCCCGAACACGATACTCACCGAGGGGCCGTATCCGCACCACGACACCGACCGGATCTGGAATTGGCTGCTGGACGGGATGGGCCAGCTCTCCAGCGTGGCGCGGATCGGCGCCATCGTCAGCGTCACGCACGGCGCCACCGCCGCGCTGGTCGATGACGATGGGCTGGTGCTACCGGTGCTCGATTACGAGTTCGAACCGCCTGAGGAAGAAGGCGAACGCTATGCGGATCAGCGGCCACCCTACTCCTCCACGCACTCGCCGCAGCTGCCGGCCGGCCTCAATCTGGGGCGGCAGCTAGCCTGGCAAGCGCAGGCCTTTCCAAATCAGTTTGGGCGCGCGCGACATATCCTGATGTATCCGCAATACTGGGCCTGGCGTCTGTGCGGCGTGGCCGCCAGCGAAGTGACGTCGCTGGGCTGCCACACCGATTTGTGGCAGCCTTCGCGCCAGCAGTATTCGGCGCTGGTCGAGCGCATGGGGTGGAACGACTTGTTCCCACCCATGCAGCCGGCGTGGGCGACGCTGGGCGCATTGAAACCGGAGTTGGCGCGGCGAACCGGTTTGCCGGCCGATTGCCGGGTCCTGTGCGGCATCCATGACAGCAACGCGTCGCTGCTTCGGCACTTCGCCGGGATGGATGATCGCAAAGGCGAGTCGCCGCTGGCGGTACTGTCGACCGGCACCTGGGTCATCGCGGCGGCGCCGGGCAAGCCGCTGGAAGGCTTGCGCGAAGCGGCCGACATGCTCGCCAATAGCAACGCGATGGGCCAGTCGGTGGCCTGCATGCGTTTCATGGGCGGGCGCGAGTTCGCCGAACTGGCCGGCGCCGATGCCGAGGTTTGTAGCGTGGATGATTTGCGCTTGCTGATCGCGCGGCAGACGATGGCGCTGCCCTGCTATTCGCAGGCCGGCGGACCGTTCGCCGGGCGCGCAGGGGAAATCGTCGGGACCGCACCGCAAGACAGCCCGCAGCGATATGCGCTGGCGACGATGTATTGCGTTCTGATGAGCGACTATTGTTTGACGCAGTTGGGCGTCGATGGCGACGTAGTCGTGGAAGGTAGCTACACCGGTAATCCGTGGTTCGCGCCGTTGTTGGCGGCGCTACGGCCGCGCCAGCAAATCAGCAGCACCGACGACGCCAGCGGCACCACATGCGGCGGCTGGATGCTGCACCACTGGGGCAGCGCACCGGCGGTGCGCAGCACGGTGGCGACGCCGCCCGAGCTGCCCGGCTGGATCGAATATCGCCAGCGCTGGCTCGCCAGCCTCCAATAACCCCCGGGGGTCAATAAACCCAAGGGGGTCAGTGCCGACATTCGGACATCCGGGAACTTCGGGCAACCAAAAGAGTTCCCAGGTTTCTTGATTTGTCCGAATGCCGGCACTGAGGTGTTCCGGGTTTCGCGGACAGTTAATGAAGCACACGAAACTGCGCTTCGAAGGATGCGGGTGTCTGATAGCCCAATGTCTGATGCAAACGCATCCGATTGTAGTACACCTCGATGTAATCGCGCACCACCGCCAGCGCCTCGGCTCTCGTTGAAAAGAGTTGTCTGTGCATGGTTTCGTTTTTCAAGTTCAAAAAAAAACTTTCTGCCACAGCGTTATCCCAACAATTGCCTTTACGGCTCATGCTTCGCAGCGCGCCGTGTTCGGTCAACAAATCGCAATAATCGGTAGAGCCATAGACGGAACCTTGGTCGCTATGGAAAACAATCCCCGCTTCGGGTCGTCGTTGTTCCACCGCCATGTCGAATGCGGCCATCGGTAACGTTGCCTCCTGCTTGATATCGGTCGACCAGCCCACTACCCGCCGCGCGAACAGGTCTAGCACGACGGCCAGATGCAACCACCCCTCCTTGGTGCGCAGTGCGGTCATATCGCCGACCCAGACCTTGTTCGGCGCGTCCACAGTAAAAGCACGCTTGACCAGGTTTGGCGCTGGAGGCTGCACCCGCTGCTTTGCCTTGCTGACACGAAAGCGCCTGGTGCGGATGGTTTGAATGCCCTCAAGTTTTCTGAGTCTGGCAACACGATGTTTGCCACAATGGATACCTGCGCCGTTGAGCAGACGCCACGTTTTCACTATGCCCGGCGTCGAGCGATGTCGCATATGGATCTTTACGATCTCTTGTCGCATCGCCAGATCTTCCCGACTGCGTAAGCTCGGTGGTCTCGTCTTGAACGCATAATACCCACTGCGGCCCACGTCGGGCGCCAGACACAGGGCTTTGACGGAAAACTCGCTTCGGTGCTCATCAATAACGGCGTACTTCACTTCTTGAGGCGAGTTAAGTACGCATCTAACTTTTTTAGGATCGCCAACTCCTCTTCGGCTTTGGCCAGTTGGCGACGCAGCTGCTCGACTTCACTCAACTCACCAAGCGCGGGACGACCTGGCGACAGAAAGCGCTCTCCCGGCGCCTGCGCCTCGAGCTGCCTGCCCCATTTGTAGAGTTGGTTACGACGAATTCCAAGCTCCAACGCCAGCGCAGTGGCGCTTTGCCCGCCCTCACGCAGCTTGGCAACCGCCATACTCTTGAATTCACCCGTGAACACGGTCCGCTGTTTCGGCGTCGGCCCTACCACCGTCGGAATGATCTCCCGTTTGGAAGCTAACTGTTTCTTTTGCATGAATATCCTTTCGGGACGTATTGTCCCTTATTTGGATGTCCATGAAACCCGGGCTACCTCACACTGACCCCGCGGTGTAGGTGACCGCGCAGGTGTAGGGGCGGGCTCGTGTAGAAAAGATGGCTCTGACCCCGGGTCATGAGGTCATGAGGTCATGAGCGTAATCCGCCCTGCGTGTCTCCGTGGTCAATCACGCTTTTTATCGGCGACCGGCTGGCCGAAGTCCGGCGTGCCGTCGGCGTTCCAGTGCAGGACCTGCGCGCGCGTGTGGCGGTTCTGGTCCTTCAGCGGCTCGCCGACGATGTCGCGGTAATTGCGTGCGTGGTAGACCAGAACGTCGGTCCTGCCATCCGGCGTGGTCGTGAACGAGTTGTGGCCGGGGCCATACTGGCTGTTCGCTTCGCTGCTGACAAACACCGGCTTTGGCGATTTGCTCCACGTGCCAGGCTTCAGCAAATCGCCGCCCACCGGCGCGGTCAGCAAACCTAAAGCA
>DASVTJ010000179.1:0-1548 GCA_036387635.1 Duganella sp. | reverse complement strand
GCTGCCGTTCCTGATCATGGGCGACTCCGACAAGATCCGCGTCGGCGAATGGGTGATCGCCATCGGCTCGCCGTTCAACCTGGAAAACACGGTCACCGCCGGCATCATCTCGGCCAAGCAGCGCGACACCGGCGACTATCTCGCGCTGATCCAGAGCGACGTCGCCGTCAATCCCGGCAACTCGGGCGGCCCGCTGATCAATATGCGTGGCGAAGTGATCGGCATCAATTCGCAGATCGCCACGTTGTCCGGCGCCTATAACGGCATCTCGTTCGCGGTGCCGATCGACGAGGCGATCCGCGTCTCCGAGCAGCTCAAGAAGAGCGGCAAGGTCACGCGCGGGCGCATCGGCGTGCAGATCGGCGAAGTGAACAAGGACGTGGCCGAATCGCTGGGCTTGAAGAACGCGCAGGGCGCCGAGGTCTCGCTGGTCGAGCCGGGCGGTCCCGCCGACAAGGCCGGCATCAAGGCCGGCGACATCATCCTCAAGTTCAACGGTACGCCGGTGACCCGTTCGTCCGACCTGCCGCGCCTCGTGGGCGGCACGGCGACCAACAGCAAGGCGACCGTGACGGTGTGGCGCAAGGGCGCGCAGCTCGATCTGCCGGTCGTCGTGGCCGAGCTCGAGCCGGAGAAGGGCGCCAAAGCGTCCAAAGGCAAGGGCGGCAAGGCCGTGCCGGAGGCGCAAGCGAAGACCAACGCGCTGGGCCTGGTCGTCAGCGACCTGACGGCCGACCAGAAGAAGGCGCTGGGCGTCGGTGGCGGCGTGGCGGTGGACGTGGCCGAGGGGGCGGCGGGGCGCGCGCAGTTGCAGGAAGGCGACGTGCTGCTGCAATTGAATAACACGGAGATCAAGGACGCCAAGCAGTTCAACGCGCTGGTGGCCAAGCTCGATCCGAAGAAGCCGACGGTGCTGCTGGTGCGGCGTGGCGAAACCACGCAGTTCATCTCGCTGCGTCCGAGCGAGGCGAAGGATAAATAATCCGTCGGGCAGCGGTGTCACGTAGGGCGGATTAGCGCAGCGTAATCCGCCATTTTTTGGCCGCCGGCTGCGCACGCGTGGCGGATTACGCGTTCCGGCTAATCTGCCCTACGTCTCTGCGTGGTTGATCATCCTTTCCAGATCATGCACTTCACCCCGCACTTCACGCTTTACTCGCGCAGTTATTGTCATCTTTGCCAGGACATGCTGGACGCATTGCTGCGACTGCAAACGCCGCAGCGCCCGCTGACGGTCGACGTCATCGACATCGACAGCGCCGCCGATCCGGCCCTGCTGGCCCGTTTCGACGAACTGGTGCCCGTGCTGTACGCCGACCTGGCCGAACCCGAGCTATGCCATTACTTTCTGGACGAGGCCCGCGTTCTCGCCGTGCTCAGCCGTGCGGCCCCGTGCTGAATATATCGGCAAATAAAATGTCGCATTGCAGAAGTCGGCCTTTCCCCTCTGAAATCCGGTAAAATGCGGGGGTAGAAAAGCTTACCAAGGCGCTCGCCAGGGCATTATCGCCCCGCTCGGAGCGCTTTTTTTGTATTGCGCGAAGGCTA
>DASVTJ010000178.1:0-16590 GCA_036387635.1 Duganella sp. | reverse complement strand
TTGCAGTCGATGGGTAACACGGGCGCGAACGCATCCGCGTCGTTGCAATCGCCTGGCTCCGTGCGTCCGGAAACAGCCGTGGGCAACAGCGCGCAGCAAGGCAATGGCGGCATGCAACAGCAAAACGCCAAGCCCGGCTTCGACAACAAGCCTCCAGCGGGTTTGAAAGCGGATTGCCACCGTCCTCAAGGCGGCGTCGACGCCAGCGGCGGCGAAAACGTCTCGACCGCCAGCAAGAATAACAAGACCTGCACCGACCAGCCAGCTGCCAAGGCAGACGGCAAATAAGCTGTTTCGTATCAAAACTACAGATTTTGGATTACCATAGCCGGCAAATTCAGCGGCGAATTCAGCGGTAACTGCGGTTTCTTGTAACTGCACTACCTAAAATCTATAGTTTTGGAGACGGTAATATGGGCGGTATCGATCGTGGGGCGTGGAAGCGTGCGGCTGGCGTTTCCATCGGCGGCGCGTTGGCGTTGATGGGTTTCGGCGCCTCCGCCGCCGAATTGTCCGCCTGCGACGGTCCGTTCGCCACCGTGCTTCAGCCTGGCGTGGCCACCGATGCCCGCGCTTATTGGCTCAGCCGCCAATTCATCAAGTGGCCGGGCGCCAGCGCCACCGACGGCGTCTTCAAACTCTATTATTCCGCCAATGCGCAACTGCGCGCCCCCGTCGGCGCCAAGGTCACCGGCGCCGATGGCGCGCTGGCTTTGCCACGCTCGGCGTCCACGCCGGCCGCGCTGCCGGGCGACCTCGCGCGGCGCTTCAAATTCATCGGCGACGGGGCGCTGTTCAAGCTCGCTTCCGCCGATGCCCAACGCTTGCCTTCCCTGCTCACGCAACAATCGATGATCGTGCGCGAAGCCGCCGATGGCACCGTACAAGACGCGACGACCCTGCAGATCGCCGGCGCGCTCGACGACGTCTACGCCGCCGCCGCCAAAACCAATGACCTCGGCGTGAAGCTGGATGCCACATCCGCCAGCTTCAAACTGTGGGCGCCGACCGCGCAGCGCGTGGCGCTGTGCACCTACGCCACCGGTTCGTCCAAAGCGAACGCCATCACGCCGATGCGGCGCGACGACGCCACCGGTATCTGGTCCGCCAGCCTGCCGGGCAAGCTGGCGGGCCAGCTGTCCGCCCATTACTACCAGTATCTGGTGGACGTGGTGGCGCCATCGGAGGGATTGGTGCGCAACCTCGTCACCGATCCCTACTCGATCAGCCTGACCACCGATTCGAAGCGCAGCTACATCGCCGACCTGAATTCGGCCAATCTGAAACCGGCCGGCTGGGACAACACGCCAGTGCCGAAAAAGGTCGCCGCGCCGACCGACATGACGGTCTACGAGCTGCACGTGCGCGACTTCTCCATCAACGACAACACCGTCAGCGCGGCCAACCGCGGCAAGTACACCGCCTTCACGGAAACCGGCTCCGACGGCATGAAGCATCTGGCGGCGCTAAGCCGCGCCGGCATGACCGACATCCACCTGCTGCCGGTGTACGACATCGCCACCGTGCCGGAACAAGGCTGCGTCGCGCCGGACATCGCCGCCGTGCCCGGCCTCAGACCCGACGGCCTGGAACAGCAAGCGCAGGTCACCAAGGTCAAATTCACCGACTGCTACAACTGGGGCTACGACCCGTACCACTACAACGCGCCCGAAGGCAGCTACGCCACCGATGCCGCGGACGGCGCCAAGCGCATCGTCGAATTCCGCCAGATGGTGCAGGCGCTGCACAAGGCCGGCCTGCGCGTCGGCATGGATGTCGTCTACAACCACACCTTCATCGCAGGGCAGAACGAGAAGTCGGTGCTCGACCGCGTGGTTCCCGGCTACTACCACCGCCTGAACGCCGCCGGCGCCATCGAACGCTCGACCTGCTGCGACAACACCGCCACCGAAAACCTGATGATGGTCAAGCTGATGATCGACTCGGCGGAACAATGGGCGGTGCAGTACAAGATCGACTCCTTCCGCTTCGACCTGATGGGTCACCAGCCGCGCGCCGCGATGGAAGCGCTGCAAGCGCGCGCCGACCGCGCCACCGGGCGCCGCATCGACTTGATCGGCGAAGGCTGGAACTTCGGCGAAGTGGCCGATGGCGCGCGCTTCGTGCAGGCATCGCAACTGTCGTTGAACGGCAGCGGCATCGGCACCTTCAGCGACCGCGCGCGCGACGCCATGCGCGGCGCCGGCGACACGCAGATCGTTACGCAGCAAGGCTACATCAATGGCCTGTTCTACGATCAGAACGCGCAGGCGGCCGCGCAAGCCGTCAAGCCATCGGCCGCCGATTTGCTGCAAGCGTCGGACATGGTCAAGGTCGGCCTGGCCGGTTCGCTGCGCGACTACACGATGCGCACCTGGCGCGACGAGACTCGGCAGCTGCAAGCGATCGTCTATGGCGGCAACCAGCCGGCCGGCTACGCCAGCGAACCGTCGGAAACCGTCAACTATGTCGAGAACCACGACAACCAGACGCTGTTCGACTTCAACGTCTACAAGCTGCCGCTGACGACCACCGGCGCCGAACGCGCGCAGGTGCAGATGCTGGGCGCCGCCATCAACGCCTTCAGCCAGGGCGTGGCCTACTTCCACGCCGGCTTCGACATCCTGCGCTCCAAATCGCTGGACCGCAACAGCTTCGAATCGGGCGACTGGTTCAATCGCCTGGACTGGACTTACCGCGACAATTACTTCGGCACCGGCCTGCCGCGCGAAGAAGACAACGGCAAGGACTACGCGTTGATGAAGCCCTTGCTGGCCAACGCCGCGATCAAGCCGTCGCCGACGGACATCGCCTGGTCGCGCGACGCCTTCCGCGACTTGCTGGCGATCCGCTCCAGCAGCACGCTGTTCCGCATGCGCACCGCGAAAGACATTCAACAGCGGCTACGTTTCCACAACACCGGATCGAAGCAAGTGCCGACCGTGATCGTCGCCCACCTCGACGGCAGGGACTACGCCGGCGCCAATTTCAAGTCGATCACCTATCTGATCAACGTCGACAAGGTCGCGCAGCGCGTCACCGTCGACGAGGAAAAGCAACGTCGCTACCAGCTGCACCCGGTGCACCTGCGCGCCGGCGCGGCCGATAAAAGGATTGCGCGCGAAGCCGGCTACGACGCCGCCTCCGGCACCTTCGCCCTGCCGGCGCGCAGCGCTGTTGTGTTCGTGGAGAAAAATTAAACAGGAAGCTTGCAAAATCCGCCACAGAACGCGATAATGGAATAGTTCTCATTTGCGTTTGCGCCCGCAGCCGTCACGCACCAGCCACGTCCCCGCCGTCAAAGAGAGAATTCGCCCACTTCTCCTTCGAAAGCTCCGCATGACCGTGCCGCAGTCATCCACAGCGCCCCAACCGCACCGTCCGCACCCATCGCACCATCGCGCCTGCGTCGCATTGCGCGCGTTGACCGCCATCTTCGGCGGCTACGCGGTGGCCGCCGGGCTGACGGCGACGCTGGCCATGTGGCTGCCCATCGTCCGGCTGGAAGCCACGCTCACCGCCACCATGGCCGGCCTGATCGTCTACCCGTGCGTGATCATGTGGTGCTTCGCGGCGCGCAGCGCATTGCGCGCCCTGGGCGGCACGCTGCTGGCGGCGCTGCCGTTCGCGCTGATGCTGGCCATCGGCATGCAAGGCGGCGCGGCGTGAAGGAAAGCTTCCGCCAATCGATGGCCTGGCTGCACACCTGGTCAGGCCTGTTGGTCGGCTGGGTGCTGATGCTGATCTTCATGGCCGGGACCTCAAGCTACTATCGCGACGAAATCACGCTGTGGATGAAGCCGGAGCTGCACAAAACTGCGATCACGCCGGTGACGCAGGAACTGGCGGCCGACCAGGCGATACACACGCTGCAACGGCGCGCTGCCAACAGCGAACGCTGGTTCCTGACACTGCCCACCGACCGCGAGCCTGCGGTACAAGCGATGTGGGCGCCGCCGGCGGGAGAAGGCAAGGGCAAAGGCAAAAAAGGCAAAGGCCGGCGCCGTTTCGACACCGCGCTGCTGGACCCGGCCACCGGCGCCGCGCTGCCCGAGGCGCGCGCCACGCGCGGCGGCGACTTTTTCTACCGCCTGCACTTCGACCTGCACTACATGCCGGTGCCCGTGGCGCGCTGGATCGTCGGCTTTTGCGCCATGTCGATGCTGGTCGCGATCCTGTCGGGCATCGTCACCCACAAGCGCATCTTCAAAGATTTCTTCACCTTCCGGCCGCGCAAGGGCCAGCGCTCGTGGCTCGACTTCCATAACGTCAGCGCCGTGCTGGCGCTGCCCTTCCATCTGATGATCACCTACACCGGCCTGATAACGCTGATGTTCATGTTCATGCCGTGGGGTGTCAAGGTCGCGTACCAGGACAACGACAAGGCCTTCTTCGCCGAGCTGTTCGACGGTCCGGCGCAAAACGCCAAGGCCTCCGGCGTGGCGGCGCCATTGACGCCGCTAGGCCCCGTGATCGCCCACGCCAGCCGCGCCTGGGACGGCGCGCCGGCCGGCCGGGTGACAGTCAACTTCCCCAACGACGCCGCCGCCACGATCGCCGTCACCCAACAGGCGGGACGCGGCCTGAGCTCCGAGCTGCCGACGCTGACCTACGACGGCGTCACCGGCAGGCCGCTGCGCGCGCCCGACACCGGGCATGGCGCGGCGGCGGCCACGCGCGGCGTGCTGTATGGGCTGCATATCGGCCGCTTCGCCGATCCGCTGGTGCGGGCGCTGTTCTTCGTCTCGGGCCTGGGCGGCTGCGCGATGGTCGCCACCGGCCTGCTGCTGTGGGCCGTCAAGGAAAAGCCCAAACACCTGAAGGCCAGAAACGGCAACGGCATCGGCTTCGGCCTGCGGCTGGCGGAAGGCCTCAACATCGGCGCCATCGCCGGCCTGCCGGTCGCCATGGCGGCCTACTTCTGGGCCAACCGATTGCTGCCCGTGGGCCTGGCCGGGCGTCCCGCCGCCGAAATCAGCTGGTTCTTCACCGCTTGGGCGGTGACGATGGCGGCCGGCTTGGTCTGGCCGTCGCGGCCAATGTGGCGCCTGCAATTGCTGGCCGGCGGCGCGCTGTTCGCGCTGCTGCCGGTGCTGAACGGCGCCACCGGCGGCGCCCACCTGTTGGTCAGCATACCGAACGGCTTGTGGGCGCTGGCCGGCTTCGACGGCGTGACGTTACTGATCGGTGCCGCGCTGCTGTACGCGTCGGCCAGGCTGGGACGCGCGCCAGTGACAAAAACACGACTTGCGGGCAACGCGGCATGACCTCGATTTACACCATGGTCACAGCTTGCGCGGCGCTGGCCGGCGCGTTTTCGGGCTTTGCCTTCCTCGGCTTGGCGCTGGACCGTCACTGGGGCGATATCCATGGACGCGGCAGCGAACCGTCGCCGAGCCAGCGCCGCCAACTGCGCTGGTTCGGTGGCGGCCAGCTGCTGCTGTCGCTGCTGGCCTGCCTGGCGCTGCGCGGCAATGCGCAGGGCTGGGTGCTGTGGCTTGGCGCGCTGACGGCCGCCGGCTGGATGGCGGTGCTGATGCTGACCTACGCGGTGCGTCGCCTGACCCGCAGCGGCATGGCCGCCGGCGGCGTGGCGCTGCTGAGCGCCGGCGCCGCATTGCTGATGCGTTCCTGACACATCCTTGACCGATTGTCGACGCGGCCCGCCCGCGTCCGCCCCCATCCTTGTTCTTCCTCACACATTTTACGTTGCACACAAGCATCGTCAAAAGAATCGTGCTATCATTTATTTCGTCTGAACAATAATATTTCCCAAGTTGCAATAATATTCCGGAGCTTCCGAGCCTTAAAAACGCTCGCTCTTGCCCTTCAACAGGCGCCGTGTCGCCCACAAGGAAGTACGCCGTCCTCCAGTGCCGCACCCCGCATTGAATAGCACCTTGTCAACCAAATCATAAATGACCAGATCATGACTATTTCTTGCCAGATCAACGAACCGCGGCGCCTGGATGCGCTCAACAAACTGAACCTGCTCGACACGCCGCCAAGCGAAGCGTTCGACCGCATCACGCGCATGGCCGCGCGCCTGTTCGACCTGCCCATCGCGGCGGTGTCGCTGACCGACGCCGACCGTCAGTGGTTCAAATCGCGCGTGGGTGTCCGCCACGAGTCGATCCCGCGCCCCCAAGCGCCCTGCGGCGAGGTGTCCGACACCCGCCAGACGCTGGTGATACCCGACCTGCTGCTGCACGAAGGCTACCGGGACAGTCCACTGGCCGCCAGCGGCATCCGCTACTATGCCGGCGCGCCGCTGACCACCATCGACGGCTACTGCCTCGGCGCGATGTGCGTATTGGGCACCGAGCCGCGCGAAACCACGCCGGCGGAAATGGCTATCCTGGGCGACCTCGCCGCCATGGTCATGGCGCAGATCGAAATGCAGCACGCGCTGGGACGCATGGACCCGCTCAGCGGCCTACCCAACCGCAACCAGTTCATCGAAGACTTCCAGGACATGCAGCGCGACCGTCCGGCCGACGAACAGCGGCTGGCGGTGGTGATCAACCTGGCCACGCCCGACCAGTTGGCGCGCGCGGCCCGGGCCATGGATCCATCGTTCCTCGACGGGGTGGTGATCGACGCGGCGGCCTGGATCCGCGCCGAGACCGGCCAACGCCGCAAGGTGTACCACGTCAGCGCGACCCAGTTCGCGCTGCTGGCGAAACCGGGCGTGACGCTCGACGACTACCTGCTGCTGCTCGAGGAGAAGATCGAGCACGCCCTCAGCGTCAGCAAGCTGCGCTTCGTGATCACCCCGACCATCGGCTTGGCGCCGTTCGAGACCGGCGCGGCCGATGGCCTGAACGTGTTGCGCCAGGCGCAAAGCGCGGCGCACGACGCCATCGGCAGCGCCACCCACGTCGCCGTCTATTCGGCGCTGGAGGACGACCTGTATCGCCGCCGCTTCGATCTGCTCAACGACTTCGCCGCCGCACTGATCAGCCGCGACCAACTGCGACTGGTGTACCAGCCGCGCATCGACATCGCCAGCGGCGAGTGCGTCGGCGCCGAGGCGCTGCTGCGCTGGAACCATCCGACCCTGGGCCCGATCGGACCCGGCGAATTCATTCCGATCATCGAGCGATCCGGCCTGGCGCAGGCGACGACGGCGTGGGTGCTCAATCGCGCGCTGCGCCAGCAAAAGGCGTGGCGCGCCGCCGGCTTGCAGTTGCAGCTTTCGCTCAATGTCTCGGCGGCCAACCTGATGGAGCCCGACCTGGCCGACCGCGTGGTCGCCTCGCTGGAGCATTACGGCCTGCCGCCGGAATGCCTGGAACTGGAGATCACCGAAAGCGCCATCATGGAGCAGCCGGTCAAGGCCACCGCCATGCTCGACGTGCTCGCCGGCGTCGGCGTGCACCTGGCGATCGACGATTTCGGCACCGGCTACAGCAGCCTGTCGTACCTGCAGCGCATGCCGGCCAACGTGGTCAAGATCGACCAGTCGTTCATCAAGGGTCTGGAGGACGACTGTCGCCAACAGGGGTTGGTGCGCACCATGATCACGATGTCGCAGGATTTGGGGCACCGGGTGGTGGCGGAAGGCGTGGAGCGCGGCGACGTGCTGGCCTTCCTGCGCTCGGCCGGTTGCGACGAGGCGCAAGGCTATCTGTTCGCGCGCCCGCTGGAAGTGGAAGCGTTCAACGCCTGGTGCCGTGACAACAGCGCGCAGAACGAGGCCGCCGCCCAGAGTGTTGTCGAGCGCCAGTCGCGCGCGTTGTGTTCGACCGGGCCGGCGCTGCGTGGCGGCGTGTCGGCCTCGCGGCGCCGCCATCAGGCGCGTTGAGAACCCGCTCGAATCACGCAGGGCGTATTACGGCTTCGGCCTATCCGGCCCCTACGTGGTTCAGACGTCATTTTGGTTCTTGGCCGATCAGCACCGTCGCGTTGCGGGTGCCGAAATTGACCTTGCCGCCTTTGACCACGGCCGTCTTGCCGGAATAGTAGTCCTTGACCTTCTGCCCGTTGGCGAACACGCCGTGCAGATCGATCGTGCTGGCCTTGTCGGTCGGCAGATCGAGCGCGACGACCACCTTGTCGCGCAACCCACCCTTGTCATAGGTCCGCTTGAACACATACGGCTTGGCCTGCAACTGCTGGTGCACGCCGGCGCCCACCGACACGTGCGCCTGGCGGAACAGACCGACCTTGCTCCAATGCGCGCGCACGTCGGCCACCTTGTAGCCGTCGCGTGCCGCGTTGCGGTCCAGCTCATCCCAGTTCATGAACGAGCGCAGCTTGGCGTCGCCCACCGCGTCGGTGATATCGAGCTTGCGCGCGGTTTCGTCGCCATAGTAGATCTGCGCCGCGCCGGGCGCCAGCAGCAGCTTGTTCGCGCTCTCGAAAGGCTTCTTGCGTTCACGGTCGAACGGCTGGTCGTAGTCGTGCGAATCGATATAGTTCAACACCGAGTAGCCATCCAGCGCGCCACCGTGCAGCGTCTTCGAATAGCTGCTGAACAGCGCCTCGTAGTCCTTGCCCGCGTCGCGCACCAGGCCGAAGTTGATCAGGCTATCGAAGCCGTTTCGATAGTAGTCGGCGCTCTGCCCGCCCAGATCGAAGTTCCGGCCGTGGGCGATGTCGTAGTTGTAGACTTCCGCCGTCATATAGAATTTGTCGTCGCCCAGCTTCCTGTCCGGGTTGGCGCGCTTCCACTCTTCGAACGCCGCGTCGGCGACGGTGCGCAACTCCTTCCACACCTTGGCCTCCACGTGCTTGACGGTGTCGGCGCGGAAGCCGTCCACGCCGTACTTGCGGACCCAGTCGGCGTGCCATTTCATCAGGTAGTAGCGCGGCGCGCGCGGATAGCCGGTGCGCTTGAAGAATTCATCGAGCTCCTTGACCTCCTGCGTATAGCGGCCTTCGCGCCGCCACTTGGCCACCAGCTGCGGCGGCAGCCCCACTTCCTCGTCGCTGTCGGTGCGGATGTCCGGCAGGTTCTTCACCAGCGTGCATTCGATGGTGGTCTTCGCATCCTTGTGCGTGCACTCCGGTTCGGTGCGCACCCATTGCTGCGGCCATGCCTTGTCGATCGTCGTCTCCGGGCCGGTGTGGTTCATCACCACGTCGAGGATGACGCGGATGCCGCGCGCGTGGGCGGCTTCGACGAAATTGCGGAAATCGGTTTCGGTGCCCAGATTGCCGTCGACGGCGGTGAAGTCCGACGCCCAGTAGCCGTGGAAGCCGTAGGACTTGCCGGTGCCTTCATCGGTGCCCTCGTGGATCTGCTCCACCGGCGGCGTGAGCCAGATGGCATTCACGCCCAGGCTGTCGAAGTAGCCGTCGTTGATCTTGTTGGTGATGCCGGCCAGATCGCCGCCCATGAAACCGCGCAGCGGCGCGGCGTCCGCGTTGCGGCCATAGGACAGGTCATTGCCGGTAAAGGCATTGTTGAAGCGGTCCGTCAGCAGGAAATAGATGGTGGCGTTCTGCCACAGGAATGGCTTGGCGGCTGCCGTCTTGGCCACGGGGGCCGCCGTCGCTTGCGCGGCTGCTGCCGCGGCCGAAGCTGAAGCCGCGGCGCCGAAGGCCAGCGATAAAACCATTGCAAGGGTAGTCGGTGTGCTGCCAGTTATCCATCTCATGCTGTCGTCCTGTTTGTGCTTATGCTGCTTCTTATGGTTAGGTGGTGACGGTCGGACGCGCGCGTCCGGTCCATCCCTCGATGCCGCCGACCTGCTCGGCGATTAAAATCAACGCGGCCAGCGCCTGCTGGGTAGGCGAGTGGAGCATGGCCGGATCGGCCTCGTAGCGCTCCAGATACACGCGCAATGTCGCGCCTTCGGTGCCGGTTCCGGACAAACGGAACACGATGCGCGAGCCGTTGGTCATGACGATGCGGATGCCCTGCTTTTTCGAAACCGAACCGTCGATCGGATCGGTGTACTCGAAATCATCGGCGAAATCGACGACGTTGTGGCCCAGGTCCTGGCCCTTCAGCGTCGCCAGCTTGATGCGCAGCGAATCCATCAACTCGTTGGCGCCTTCGACCGGCACGCCCTCGTAGTCGTGGCGCGAATAGTAGTTGCGGCCGAAGCGCGCCCAGTGCTCGCCGACCAGCTGCTCGACCGATTTGCCGGTGACGGCCAGCAGGTTAAGCCAGAACAGCACCGCCCACAGGCCGTCCTTTTCGCGAATGTGATCGGAGCCGGTGCCGTAGCTCTCCTCGCCGCACAGCGTGGCCTGGCCGGCGTCGAGCAGATTGCCGAAGAACTTCCAGCCGGTCGGTGTCTCGAAGCAAGGAATACCCAGCGCGGCGGCCACGCGGTCGCACGCCTGCGACGTCGGCATCGAGCGGGCGATGCCTTTCAGGCCGGCCTTGTAGCCCGGCGCCAGCGTCGCGTTGGCGGCCAGGACGGCCAGGCTGTCGGAAGGCGTGACGTCGAACTTGCGGCCGACGATCATGTTGCGGTCGCCGTCGCCATCGGAGGCGGCGCCGAAGTCGGGCGCGTCGTCGGCGGCCATGATCTCGATCAGCTGGGCGGCGTTGACAGGGTTCGGGTCCGGGTGCAGGCCGCCGAAGTCCTCCAGCGGCTCGCCGTTGATGACGGTGCCGGCCGGCGCGCCCAGCATCCCTTCCAGGATCTTTTTGGCGTACGGGCCGGAGACGGCGGACATGCCGTCGAAGCACATGCGGAAGCCGCCGCCGAACAGTTTTTTGATGGCGTCGAAGTCGAACAGCTCCTGCATTTTCTCGGCGTAGTCCGCCACCGAATCGATCACTTCGACGTCCATCGCTTCGATGCGCGAGGCGCCGATCACGTTAAGGTCGATGGCGGCGGCGTCGCTGATGCGGTACCGGGTGATCGATTCGGTGTGCTGGTAGATCGCCTCGGTCACGCTCTCCGGTGCCGGACCGCCGTTGGCGATGTTGTACTTGATGCCGAAGTCGCCATCCGGTCCGCCCGGATTGTGGCTGGCCGACAGCACGATGCCACCCAGTGCGCCATGCTTGCGGATCACGCAGCTGACGGCGGGCGTCGACAGGATGCCGCCCTGGCCGACCAGCGCCCTGGCGAAGCCGTGGGCGGCCGCCATGCGCAGGATCACCTGCACCGCCTCGCGGTTGTGGTAGCGGCCATCGCCACCGACCACCAGGGTTTTACCGGCGACGTCGCCGAGCGTGTCGAACACGCTCTGGACGAAATTCTCGAGGTAGGAAGGCTGCTGGAAAACCGTGACCTTTTTACGCAGGCCGGAAGTGCCCGGCCGCTGGCCGGAAATAGGTGTTGTGGTGACCGTCTGAATGCTCATGTTCGCTCCGCTAAAATAAGTATGACAAGTGGGTGACAAGTGGGGTGACAAGGGGGACAAATCGACGCTGAACCAGCCGACCATCACCGCGCTGCGACGGTTGTACCTGTTCCGGCAAAATCGCGTCGCACAACCTCATTGCCTTGAATTGTCTCGCGAACAATATTACATCATCGGCCCTCGGGTTCCGCGTTATCCTGGACGATCATCGTCAGCACGGCGGCGATCAGCATGCACACGCCGCCCAGCATCAAAGTCTTGACGGCGTGGCCGTCGAACACGTGCTTGGTCATGAAGCCGAGCAGCAGGCCGCTGACGATCTGCGGAATCACGATGAAGAAATTGAACACGCCCATGTAGTAGCCCATGCGGTTGGCCGGCAGCGCGCCGGCCAGGATCGCGTACGGCATGGTCAGGATGCTGGCCCAGGCGATGCCGACGCCGATCATCGGTACGAACGCCATGGTTGGATCGTGGATGGCGAAAAGGCTGATCAGGCTCGCGCCGCCGATCGCCAGGCAGGTCATGTGCACGGTCTTGCGGCTGGTGTGGCGCGCGAAGATCGGCAGGATGAACGCGGCCAGAGCCGACACGCCGCTGTAGACGGCGAACATCACGCCGACGTGGTTGCCGGCCTGCTGGAAGGCGGCCGATTGGGCATCGGTGGTGCCGTAGACGTTTTCGCCGATGGCATTGGTGGTGTAGATCCACAGCGCGAACAAACCGATCCAGGTGAAGAACTGGACGGCGGCCAGCTGCACCATCGTCTTCGGCATTTTGCCGAAACCGCTGAAGATTTCCGTCAGCGCGCGGCCCAGGCCCTGGTTGCGCCGCTGCTCGGCGCGGAACGCCTCCAGATCGTGCGGCGGCAGTTCCTTCGCCGTCAGCACGGTCCACATCACGGCGAACATATAGATCGCGCCGCCGGCGTAGAACGAGTAGCGCACGGTGTCGGGAATGGCGCCGTCGACCGGTATATTACTGACACCGAGGTAGTCGGCGAAGATGGTCGGCAGCAGCGACGCGATCACCGCGCCCCAGCCGATGAAGAAGGTTTGCATCGCGAAGCCGGCGGTCTGCTGCGACGGTCCGAGCTTGTCGCCGACAAAGGCGCGGAACGGCTCCATCGACACGTTGATCGCGGCGTCGAGCATCCACAATACGACCACCGCCATCCACAGCGCCGAGGAATTGGGCATCAGGAATAGCGCCAGCGACGCCAGCACCGCGCCGATGAAGAAGAACGGACGGCGGCGGCCCCACTGCGGATGCCAGGTGTTGTCGCTCAGGTAGCCGATGATCGGCTGCACCAGCAAACCGGTGACCGGCGCGGCCAGCCAATACAAAGAAAGGTCGTCGGGATTGGCGCCCAACGTGGAAAAAATCCGGCTGGTGTTAGCATTCTGCAGCGCGAAGCCGAATTGAATACCGAAAAAGCCAAAGCTCATGTTCCACAACTGCCAGAACGACAGTATGGGCTTGCTGCTGGAAGATTTCATGCGACGCGTCCCGATATAATTTGTAGCAAAATAACACGACGCCCTATGTGTGTCAATTGAAAGGATACCGAGGTAGAATAACGCTGAACGGCATGCCTTGGACCAAATTTTTTCGCCAAATGTAGCCAAACAACAGAATACATCACAGAATATATTTCAATACGAGACCCTTACCTTCATGACAAGCAATTCCCTTGCAAAATTGGCCGCCCTGCCGCTGGCGCTATTGTCGTTATTTGCCACCCCAACCGTGCTGGCGCAGAACGCCGGGCGCATCTTCGCCAGCGCCACGCTGCACGGCGGCTATCTGGAAGTGCGCACCAGCGACGGCGTCTATCTGATCAAGCCCTACACCCGCAGCATCATCGAAACGACGTTCGTGCCGGACGGCGAAACGGCCGATCCAAAATCGCACGCGGTGGTGCTGGCGCCGGCCGCCGTGAGCACCACGTATTCGGACAAAGCCAAACAGATCGAGTACGCGACGCCGGGCCTGGTGGTCACGATCACCAAGTCGCCGTTCCAGATCGCGTACACCTACAAGGGCAAGCCGCTGGTCGCGGAAAAAAAGGGCTACACCAAGGTCACCGACGACGTCGCGAACGGCAGCGCCGATATCAACAAGGGCAAGCCGCGCGTGCTGGAGGCGATCGAGTTCGCGCTCGACAAGGACGAGGCGCTGTACGGCGCCGGCGCGCGCGCGGTCGGCATGAACCGGCGCGGCAACCGCTTCACGCTGTATAACAAGGCCGATTACGGTTACGGCGCGACCTCCAAGCAGCTGAACTACGGCATGCCGATCGCGATGTCGTCGAAGCTGTACGCGCTCCACTTCGACAACGCCCGCACCGGCTACCTGGACTTCGACAGCAAGAAGACCAACAGCCTGCGTTGGGAAACCATCGGTGGCCGCAAGACCTACCAGATCGTCGCCGGCGATACCTGGGAGGACGTGGTCGACAACTACACCTACCTGACCGGCAAACAACCGCTGCCTCCGCGCTGGGCCTTCGGTAACTTCGCGATGCGCTTCGGCTACCACAGCGAAGCGGAAGCGCGCGACGTCGTCGACCGCTTCATCGCCGACGACATTCCGCTCGACGCCATCGTCTTCGACCTGTACTGGTTCGGCAAGGACGTCAAGGGTACGATGGGCAACCTGGCCTGGGACGCCGACAACTTCCCCAACCCGATCGGCATGATCTCGGACTTCCAGAAAAAAGGCGTGCAGACGGTGGTCATCAGCGAACCGTTCATCGTCGACAAATCCAGCCGCTGGAAGGAGGCGGTGAGCAAAAAAATCCTCGGCACCGACGCCAAGGGCGCGCCGCTGTCCTACGATTTCTTCTTCGGCCACACGGGCCTGATCGACATCTTCGGCCAGCGCGGCAACGACTGGCTGTGGAATATCTACAAGGGCCTGCGCCAGCAGGGGGTCACCGGCGTCTGGGGCGATTTGGGCGAACCGGAACTGCATCCGACCGCGATGCGCCACGCCACCGGCACCGCCGACGAGGTCCACAACATCTACGGCCACCAGTGGGCCAGGCTGGTGGCCGAGGGCTATCAAAAGGACTTCCCCACCGAGCGCCCGTTCATCCTGATGCGCGCCGGGTATTCCGGCACGCAGCGCTACGGCATCATCCCGTGGTCGGGCGACGTCGACCGCAGCTGGGGCGGACTGCGATCGCAGCCCGAGATCTCGCTGCAAATGGGGATGCAGGGCGCCGGCTACATGCACTCGGACCTGGGCGGCTTCGCCAACGCGGTGCTGGACAACGAACTGTATGCGCGCTGGCTGCAATACGGCGTGTTCCAGCCGGTGTTCCGTCCGCACGCGCAGGAGGAAGTGCCGTCGGAGCCGGTGTTCCGCGAGCCGAAAACCAAGGCGCTGGCGCGCGCGGCGATCCGCCTGCGCTATAGCCTGCTGCCGTATAACTACACGCTCGGTTTCGACAACAACCAGAAAGGCCTGCCGCTGATGCGCCCCATGGTCTACGAGGAGCCGAACAATCCGAAGGTGCGCGACATGTCGTCGACCTACCTGTGGGGCAAGGACTTCCTGGTCACGCCGGTGATGACGGCCGGCGCTAAAAAGGCCGACGTCTACTTCCCCGCCACCAGCGCGTGGTTCGACTTCTACACCGGCGAGCGCCAGGCCGGCGGCGCCACCCGGTCGGTCGCGCTCAGCGCCGACCACGTGCCGGTGTACGTGCGCGCCGGCGCCTTTATACCGATGACGCGGGTGGCGCAGACCACGCGCGACTACACCACCAAAAACGTCGAGCTGCACTACTACCACGACGACTCGGTCAAGACCGGCACCGGCAAGCTGTATGACGACGACGGCCTGACCGCGCAAGCGTTCGAGCATGGCAAGTACGAGCTGCTGACTTTCACCAGCAAGCTGTATCGGCGCGGCCTGTCGCTCGGCATCGACTCGGCCATCGGCGACGCCTACCGGCGCCCGGAACGCAGCTTCGACCTGACGGTGCACAACGTCGCCACCAAGCCGTCGTCGGTGCGCGTCGACGGCGCGGTGACGGTGTTTTCATGGGACGCCGCCACCAAACAATTGAAGCTGGTGATGCCGTCCAACGCCATGCCCAGCCGGAGTGTCTCGATCGCCCTGTGAGCGTGTATGATCTGGAAAACCACACTCCAGGGAGACGCACTTGAAACCAAAAATGATCGGCACGCTGCTCGCGGCCACCGCCATGACAGCCGCCGGCGCCAGCGCGCTGGCCGCCCCCGCAAAAAAGCCCACCGTTGCCGAAGCCGAGCGCTTTTTGGCCGACACCGAGCAGCGCTTGAACAAGCTCAACAACGACCAGGCGCGGGGCGCCTGGGTCGGCTCCAACTTCATCACCGACGACACCGAGGCGATCACCTCGTTCTTCGCCGAGCGCTATCTGACGGCGGCCGGCGAAGCGGCCATCGGCGCGCGCCGTTTCAACGGCCTGAAACTGCCGGCCGAACCGGCTCGCAAGCTGATGCTGCTGCAGCAAACGCTGGTCTTCGCCGATCCGAAGGAGCGCGAACAATACGCCCAGCTGCAGGCGGCGATGAACGGCGCCTACGGCAAAGCCAAATACTGCGTCAAGAAGGACGACGGCACCGCCGACGCCTGCATGGCGCTGGGCGAGATGGAGAAAGTGCTGGCCAACAGCCGCGAGGAGCCGAAACTCAAGGAGATGTGGCTGGGATGGCATGCGCAGTCGCCGTCGTACAAGGACAAGTACACCGACTACGTGGCGCTGTCGAACAAGGGCGCCAGGCAAATGGGCTTTGCCGACACGGGCGCGATGTGGCGCTCGCAGTACGACATGCCGCCGGAAGCCTTCGCCGCCGAGATGGAGCGCCTGTGGCAGCAGGTCAAGCCACTGTACGACTCGCTGCACACCTACACCCGCCACAAGCTGCGCGAAACCTACGGCCCGGACGTGGTGCCGCTGACCGGCCCCATACCGTCGCACCTGTTTGGCAATATGTGGGCGCAGACCTGGGACAACCTGTACCCGATCCTGAAGCCGAAACAAGGCGCCAGCGACTACGACCTGACCAAGGTGCTGGAGACGCGCAAGACCGACGCCAAGCAGATGACGCAGTACGCCGAGCGCTTCTACACGTCGCTGGGCATGCAAAAGCTGCCGGCGTCGTTTTGGGAGCGTTCGCTGCTGACCAAGCCGCGCGACCGCGACGTGGTCTGCCACGCGTCGGCCTGGCCGCTCGACGAAAAGGACGACGTTCGCATCAAGATGTGCATCACGCCGACCGCCGAGGACTTCACCGTCATCCACCACGAGCTGGGTCACGT
>DASVTJ010000177.1:0-8175 GCA_036387635.1 Duganella sp. | reverse complement strand
CAGCTCGACGCCTACCTGTCGGCCTGCCAACTCGGCATCACCCTCGCCTCGCTGGGCCTGGGCTGGGTCGGCGAACCGGCCTTCGCCAGCCTGCTCGAACCGGTCCTGACCGCCGTCGGCGTCGATTCGCCCAAGCTGGTCCACAGCATCGCCTTCATCTTCGCCTTCGGCGTCATCTCGTTCCTGCACATCGTCGTCGGCGAACTGGCGCCCAAGTCGCTGGCGATCCGCATGCCGGAAGCGGTGGGCCTCTGGTGCGCGCCGGTGCTGTACGCCTTTTACTGGGCGATGTATCCATTCATCTGGGTGCTCAACGCCAGCGCCAACATGGTGCTGCGTCTGGCCGGCCTGTCCGGCAAGGGCGGCCACGACAGCCATTATTCGGTCGAGGAACTGAAGATGATCCTGCGCACCAGCCAGCCTGGCGAGAAATACAACAAGGACGAACGCAACATCCTGGCCCATTCGCTCGATTTCAGCGATCTGGCGGTGTCCGATCTGATGCGCCCAATCAACGAGGTGATCAGCCTGCACGCGACGCGCTCGCTGGCCGACAACTTGCAAACCATGCTGCGGAATCGCTTCAGCCGCTATCCGTACTATGACAAGGACGGCGAAACGGTGCTCGGCGTGGTGCACTTGAAGGATCTCTTCTTTGCCCAGCAATCGGGCAAGCCGATCACCGATTTGCTGCCGTACCTGCGGCCGGTGGAGACGATTTCGGCGCGTACGCCGGCGCTCGAGCAGTTCCGCCGCTTCCGTGACGGCGCCCCGCACTTCGCGCTGATCGGCGAAAAAGGCAAGCGTCCGCTGGGCTTCATCACGCTCGACAATCTGCTTGGCGCGATGGTCGGCGAGATCCACGACGAGTTCCGCCTGAACGAGAACGACTGGCTCAAGCAGCCCGACGGCACCTTGATCGGCAAGGCCAGTCTGCCGATCTTCTCGCTCGAGCGCACCTTGGGCATCGATATCGAAAACGAGGAATTGGGCCTGGACGAGGTCGAGTCGGTCGGCGGCCTGATCATGCTGAAGCTCGGCGACATCCCGAAACAGGGTCAGCGCATCAGCTTCCGCTACTTCGATATCGTCGCCAAGAAGATGAACGGCCCGCGCATTTTGCTGGTGAAGGTCATCCCGAAGGACGACACCGAGGATAACGCCGACCTGGATTAACGGATGGGTGAATCGGAAAGTTTGCCACGGAGGCAATCCACTGCTAGTCTCGCTGATATCGAACCAGTCGGAGAAACCGTGAAGACCTACCGAGGAAGTTGTCATTGTGGCGCCGTCCGCTTCGAAGCGGACATCGACTTGAGCCAGGGTACGTTGCGCTGCAACTGCTCGATCTGCACCAAGGTGCGGTTCTGGCCCGCCATCATCCAGCCGGCGGCATTTCGGCTCTTGTCGGGCGAAGCGGACCTGATCAACTACCAGTTTTTGACCAAACGCGACAAGCACCTGTTTTGCCGCCATTGCGGCGTGCGCTCGTTCGGTATCGGCACCTCGCCGCGCTGGGGCGAATTCTACGCCGTCAACGTCGTTTGCCTCGACGACGTCACCAGCGAGGAATTAATCAACGCGCCGATCACCTACCTCGATGGCCGCAACGATAACTGGGACACCCCGCCAGCCGAAGTGCGGCATCTGTAGCAGGTCACACCGGCTGGCCGGTCCAGTTGCGCAGCAGCCCAAGCCCGACGGCCAGCAAGGTCGGCCCGATGAACAGCCCGACAAAGCCGAACGCCAGCACCCCGCCCATCACCCCCAGCAGCACGAGTATGAACGGCAGGCTGCTGCCCCGGCTGATGAGCAACGGCTTGACGACGTTGTCGACGCCGCTGATCAGGAACACGCCCCAGATCAGCATGAACACGCCCCAGGCGAGGCGCCCTTCGTTGAACAGCCACAGTGCGGCGCCGCCCCAGATCAACGGCGGCCCTACTGGAATGAGCGAGAACAGGAAGGTGGCCACCGACAGCAGCGCCACCGCCGGCACGCCGGCGATCAAAAAGCCGACCGCCGCCACCACCGATTGCGCCAGCGCCGTGCCGAGCAAGCCGTACATGACGCCACGCACGGTGCGGCTGACGGTGTCGGAGACGGACAGGCTTTGCTCCGCGCCGATCAGCTTGTTCATCGCGTTCGACAAGGTGACGACGATATATTGGCCGTCGCGGTACAGGAAGAAGCTGACGAACACGGCCAGGCTGACCTGCGCCACGCCGCTGCCGAGCACCATGCCGCCACCCAGCAGGAAGTGGCGCGCCGGTTCCAGCATGCCCTTGGCGGTGCTGACCAGCTCGTCGCGGCTGCCCAGCAACTTGCGCAGGTAGGTGTCGATGGCCCCGCCGACGACCGGAATATCCTTGAGCCACGCCGGTGGCGACAAGGTGCCGGTGTCGAGGTCGCCCTTGATGTGGCTGTAGAATTCGGAGGCGTTGTCGGCGATGTTCCAGGTGACCAGGGTCAGCGGCACCACGATCAGCAAGGTCAGACCGACGCTCATGATGATGGCGGCCAGCCAGCGCCGCCCCTTTACGCGCTCGAGTAGCCGTAAATACAGCGGCCAGCTGGAGATGGCGATGGCGCAGGCGAACAAAATCGCGGCCAGGAACGGCCGCAGCACGAACAGGCAACCGATCACCAATAGAATGATGGCGGCCAGCCGGGTGAAGGGCTGGAAGCGCCGTCCCACACGCCCCCCGCTCATAGCAGCAATTGCTTGATGTCGTGCACCACGGGCGCCGGGCCTTGTCCGTGGCGCACCAGCAGGCGCACCTTGCCGTTACGGTCGAAGATGTAGCTGGCGGCGGTATGGTCGATCGAATAGCTGCCCGGCGTCTTGCCGTCGACCTTCGAATAAAACACCTTGAACTCCTTGCCGACGGCGGCGGTCTGCTCCGGCGTGCCATACAGGCCGAGGAAGCGCGCGTCGAACGCCGGCACGTATTGGGCCAGCAATTCCTTGGTGTCGCGCTCCGGATCGACGGTGACGAACAACACCTGCACCTTGTCCGCCTGCGGCCCCAGCTCCTTCATCACGGCCGACATTTCGGCCATCGTGGTCGGACACACGTCCGGGCACTGGGTAAAGCCGAAGAACATCACCACCACTTTGCCCTTGAAGTCGGCCATCGTGCGCGGCTTGCCGGTGTGGTCGGTCAGCGCAAAGTCGCGCGCGAAGGCGGCGCCGGTGATGTCGACACTTTTGAAGGGCGACGCCGGTGCGGTTTTCTCGCCGCAGCCGGCGAACATCATGGAAACGGCCAGCAGGCCCAGGGCGAGAAGTTTTTTCATAGTTTGATGTAGTGGTCCACCAGCAGCGCCGCGAACAACAGCGACAGATAAATGATCGACCAGGTGAACGCCTTGCGGGCCACGAGGTCGGTGTAATGGCGATAGATTTTCCACGCGTGGTGCAGGAACACGGCGTTGAGGATGACGGCGGACGCCAGGTAAATCAGCCCGCTCATCTGCACCGCGAACGGCAGCAACGTGGTGGCGGCCAGCGCGATCGAATACAGCCAGACGTGGAACTGCGTGAACTTCATGCCGTGCGTGACCGGCAGCATCGGCAGGCCGGACTTGGCGTAGTCGTCGCGGCGGTACAGCGCCAGCGCCCAGAAATGCGGCGGCGTCCAGACGAAGATGATCAGCACCAGGAGCCACGCTTCCATCGGCACCTCGTTGGCGATGGCGGCCCAGCCCAGCGCCGGCGGCATGGCGCCCGACAGCCCGCCGATGACGATGTTCTGCGGCGTCGAGGGCTTCAAAATCATCGTGTAGATGATGGCGTAGCCGATGAAGGTGACGAAGGTCAGCCACATCGTCAGCGGATTGACCATCGTGTACAGAATCCACATGCCGGCGCCGCCGATGACGGCGGCGAACACTACCGTCTGCGGGACGGTGATGTCGCCCAGCGCCATCGGACGGCGCGCGGTGCGGGCCATGCGGGCGTCGATTTCGCGCTCGGCCAGGCAGTTGACGGCGAACGCGGCGCCGGTCAGCAGCCAGATGCCGATGGTGGCGGCGACCACCACGCGCCAGTCCGGCAAGCCGTCGGTGGCGAGGAACATGCCGATCACGGCGCAAAACACCGCCATCTGCGTGACGCGGGGTTTGGTCAGCGCCCAGTATTGCGAGGCGCGGCTGGGTGGTTTGGAGATTGCGGTGTGAGTGGTCATCAGGTGTGCTTATCGTTGCCTGACCGGCAAGATCTGCGGGAAAGCCGCGCCTGAAGCTGCTTTTTTGGCAAGATCGTACTGGTACTTAGCCTTGTAGTTTAACATGGTAAGCAGCAGGACCAGCATGGCCGCCCCGGCGTTATGGAGCACCGCGATGGTCAGCGGGAAGCTCAGGTAAATGGTGGCGATGCCGCTGGCGATCTGCACCGCCAGTACGATGGCGATGCCGCGCGCGGTCTTGTACAGCGACGGATGGTCCCAAGCGCGCCATGCCGTGTAGCCGGCCACCAGCGCCACGAGGAAGCCCATGTTGCGGTGCACCCAGTGGATCGCCGTCAGCGCGGCGAACGGCAGATAGTGGCCGGCGGCGGTCTTGCCCAGCTCGCGCCACAAAGTGAAGCCGTGCTCGAAGTCCATCTCCGGCACCAGCTTGCCGCCGCACAGCGGGAAGTCGGTGCAGGCCAGGGTCGCGTAGTTGGTGCTGACCCAGCCGCCCAGCGCGATCTGCGCCAGCAGGACCAGCGCCGAGGCGGCCGCCAGGATGCGGATGTTGCGCATCGCCGGCGGCGACGCCGTCACCGTTCGCGCAGGCGAAATCAGATGGTTCTGGCGGCCGCCGTACCACACCAGCAGTGCCAGCAGCCCCATGCCGAGCAGCAGATGGATGGTGACGATGACCGGTTGCAGCTTCAACGTCACGGTCCAGGCGCCGAAAGCGCCTTGCAGGCAGACAAAGAAGAACAAAAACGTCGGCATGCCCGGCGCGTATTCGATGCGCGTGCGTTTGGACTTGAGCCAGCGATACCAAGCCTGCGACATCATGGCCACGATCAAAACACCGATCGCCATCGCCAGGTAGCGGTGGATCATCTCGATCCAGGCCTTGACCACGGTAACCGGGCCGGTCGGGCGCAGCGCCTCCTCGGCGACGATCTGCGCGTGCGCCAGGAACGGGTTGGCGGCGCCGTAGCAACCCGGCCAGTCCGGGCAGCCCAGGCCGGAGTCGGTCAGGCGCGTGAAGGCGCCGAAGACGATCAGGTCGAACGTCAGGAACACGCTCACCCAGACCAGCTTGCGGTATTTACTGGCATCGGACGAGGTCCACACCAGCGACAACGGCAACAGCGCCACCAGCAGCGCGGTGATGGCCATTTGGGCGAGAGTGAGGTGCATGGCTTATCCGATCGCCGAGGCTTTGAGCAGTTTGGCGATGTCCTTGTGGACCTTGCGCACTTTTTCGGTATCGCTGGAGACCGCGCCTTTGGGGAAGCGCATCATCAGGTTGCCCAGCGGGTCGATCAGGTAGACGTGGTCGGACGCCTTGTCGGCCGTGGCGGCGGCCCCAGCCCCGGCACCCTGCTCCAGCGGCAGCCATTTATCGATCACGGCGGCGGGCGCGCGCAGCATGCGGGTGCCGTCGTTGACGCGCATCAGCAACGTGTCGAGCGGCTGGTCGTCGGTGATCAACCACACGCGCTCGATGCGCTCCATGGCCTTGCCCTGCATGGTGCGCAGCTGGCGCATCGCGAACAGCTGGTCCTGGCACTCCCGCAAACACTCGGACGGGCCGACCTTGAGCATGATCCACTTGCCCTTGTAAGCGTCCAGCGTGGCAGGCTTGCCGTCGAGCGTGGTGCTGTCCATCGGCGGAATCGGATGCAGGCGCGGATCGATCAGCGCGCCGTAGTTGGTCACGCCGCCCTTGGGCTTGACGACGTAGTACATGAAATACGAGGCGATCAGCGGCGCGGCGCACACGGCCAGCACGGCCAGCAGCTTCCAGCGGCCACGGGACTTGGAATTATTCGGCGGGTTTTGCACGTCTGAATCCGTTCACAACAAAGAAGATAACGGCCATCGCCGCCAGCGCGTACCACTGGAAGGCATAGCCCTGATGTTTTTCCACGCTCATCGCCGGCAGCGCCCAATCGCGCGCCATGGCGGTGTCGTCGCCGCCCGGCTTGGCCGGCGCGGTTTGCTGCAGCACGAACGGCTGCATCGTCAGGCCGCTCCGCGCGGCCACCTGCAGCGGATCGGCGTTCTGCACGATCGCCTTCGGCGCCAGCGGCGGCGCCGTGCCCAGCTGCATCACATGGCCCGGATTCAACCGCGCGACGCCCTCGACCGTGACCGTGCCGGACGGCGTCGCGTAGGCCGGCAGTTTGTCGTGCTGCGCCGAATCGCGCGGCAGCCAACCGCGCTGCACCAGCACATGCATGCCGGAGCCGGCGATTTTAAAGGGCATCAGCACATAAAAGCCGGAGCGGCCCTGATACGGGCGGTTATCCAGATACAGGGGCCAGTCGGCAACAAATTGCCCGGTGGCCGACACGCGCCGGAACTCGACGGCGCCAGCGGCCAGCGGTTGTCCGTCGAGCACCAGCGGCCCGGCGACGTTGCCTTGAGCAAGTTTATCCTGTGTGGAGATTTTCTGCGCTGCGCGACGTTGCTGCCAGTTGCCCAGCTCAATGCCGAGCGCCACCAGCAGCACGGTCGCCACGAACGGGATCAGTTTAAAACGGAAGCTAATAGGCATTACAATGGAGTCTCAATCATTTCACCGCCCGGTCCTGTCATGAAAATTGCCGTCGCCATCGCGTTCATCCTGATACTGGGCAGCCTGGGATCGGCCTTTTTCTTCCTGATGCGCCACAAGGGCAAGAGCAACAACACGGTCAACGCGCTGGCGTTACGCGTAGGCTTGTCGATCATACTGTTCGTGCTGATCCTCGTCGCCTACAAGCTCGGCTACATCCACCCCACCGGCATCCGCACCGGATAAAAAAAATAGCCGCATCGGGCGCTCCCGTGTGCGGCTTTTTTTCGCCGCGACGAACCCGTCGCGGCATTATAACGCTGCGTTTTACAGCCAGTACACGACAACGTACAAACCGAGCCAGACCACGTCGACAAAGTGCCAGTACCAGGCCGCACCTTCGAACGCGAAGTGGTTGTCCGGCGTGAAGTGGCCCTTCAGCACACGGTACAGCACCACCGACAACATGATCGCGCCCATCGTCACGTGGAAGCCGTGGAAGCCGGTCAGCATGAAGAACGTCGAACCATAAATGCCCGAGGTCAACTTCAGGTTCAGTTCCGAATAGGCGTGCATGTACTCGTAGACCTGGAAGCCCATGAAGACGGCGCCCAGCAGCACGGTGGCGAACAGCCAGATCGCCGTTTGCGCGCGATGCCCGGCGCGCAGCGCGTGGTGCGAAATGGTCAGGGTCAGGCCCGAGGTCAGCAGCAAGGCGGTGTTGATGGTCGGGATCGGGAACGGCCCCATCGTGCGGAACGTTTCGACCGTGCCGGCCGGGCCGGTGTTGCCCCAGTGCGCGGCGAAATCGGGCCAGATGAACTTGTGATCGAGGTCGCCCAGCCACGGCATCGTGATCGTGCGCGCATAAAACAGCGTGCCGAAGAAGGCGGCGAAGAACATCACCTCCGAGAAGATGAACCAGGCCATCGACCAGCGGTACGAGTAATCGATGCGCTGGCTGTACTGGCCGGCCTCGGATTCCTTGATGGCGTCGCCGAACCAGAAATACAACACGGCGACGACCGCCGCGATGCCGACCAGGTTGAGCGGCATGCCCCACGCCACGTCGTTGACCCAGGCCGACGCGCCGACCATCGTCACCAGCAGCGAGATGCCGGCGAACAACGGCCATCTGGACGGACCCGGCACGAAATAGTACGGCGCCTCGGCCTTATGCGACCCGCCATGCGCGCCGACGTGTGAACCGACCTGTGAACTCATCTTCATCTCCCTAATTCATTATTCGAGGATGCTACTCGAGGATGCTACTTTTAATTACGGTGCCACTACCAGTTTGACGATCGTGATCAGCAGGCCGATAAAGACGGCCACGGCGATCAACGCGGCGATGACGATGTGCAGCGGATTCAGCTTGGCCGAATCGGTATCGAAATCGCTCTTGCGGCGCAGGCCGAAAAACGACCAGAACACCGCCTTCAGCGAATA
>DASVTJ010000176.1:0-3252 GCA_036387635.1 Duganella sp. | reverse complement strand
GCGTCAAGGACGCGCTTCCGATGCGACCGGGGCGTGCGCTCGGCACACCCCGGTCGTCGATGTTAATTACTTGGCGGCGATGACGCCGCAGGCCAGCCGCGCGCCGGCATTGCCGGTCGGCTGCGTGACCATGTCGTCCGGCGCGGCGTGGACGATCACGGCGCGGCCGATGGCGTTGGCGGCGTCGCCCTTGGTCAGGTTGACTTGCTTCAGCGGCAGCTTGACGTCGACTTCGGCGATGCCCTTGTCGTTGGCGTTCAGGTTGCCGAAGTCGCCGCCGTGGTGGACCTCTTTGGCCGGGTCGCCGTGCTGCGTGGCGGCCGGATTGAAGTGGCCGCCGGCGCTGGTGCCGTCGGGCGCTGAGCAGTCGCCCTTTTCGTGGATATGGAAACCATGCAGGCCCGGCGTCAGGCCCTCGATGCGGCCTTTGACGTGCAGGCTGTCGGCGCCTTGTTCAAAGCTGACATTGCCGCTGACCTTGCTGCCAGTGGTTGGCTTCAACGGCGCTTCAGCACTGATCGTCGCTGCGGACGCGGCCGCCATCACAGACAGACTCATCATGCAGCTCACTACGGCGATTTTCATCATATTATTTCCTATTTTCAATAGAGTTACGGTGTTAAGGCATGGACATAGGCTACCGCTTATCGGCACCAGCTACAACAGCGGCACCATAGCGTACGAGGCGAAGCCAACCTAAATCAACTTAAACCAACTTCACCAGTTGCTTGCCGAAATTGCGGCCCGCCAGCAACCCGATAAACGCGTCCGGTGCGGCGGCTAGGCCATCGGCGATCGATTCGCGGAACTTCAGTTGATCGTTGGCGACCAGCTCGCCCAACTCCTGCAAGCCCTGCTTCCAGAACTCCATGTGTTCGGTGACGATGAAGCCGCGCAAAGTGAGCCGGTTGATCAGCAGCAGCTTGGTGTTTTTGATCGACAAGTCGGCGCCGGAGAAACCGCTGATGATGCCGCACAGCGCGATGCGCGCGAAGGCGTTGGTGCGCGCCAGCGCCGCGTCGAACACGGCGCCGCCGACGTTTTCGAAGATGCCGTCGACGCCGTCCGGCGTGGCGGCCTCCAGATCGGCCTCGAGGTTGCCGGCCTTGTAGTCGACGCAGGCGTCGAAGCCGAGTTCGTTGACGACGTAGGCGCACTTCTCGGGGCCGCCGGCGATGCCGACCGCGCGGCAGCCGCGCAGCTTGGCGAGTTGGCCGACGATGCTGCCGACGGCGCCGCTAGCGGCCGAGACGACGATGGTCTCGCCCGCCTTCGACGCCATGATCTGATTGAAGCCGTACCAGGCGGCCATGCCGGGCATGCCGACCGCGCCCAGGTAGGCCGACAGCGGAATGCGCGAGGTGTCGAGCTTGCGCAGCATGGCGCCATCGGAGACAGCCATCTCGGTCCAGCCCAGCACGCCGCCGACGAATTCGCCTTCCTGATAGCGCGGATTGCGCGACGCCACCACTTGGCCAACGGTGCCGCCGATCATGGTTTCATCGAGCGCCTGGCAATCGGCGTAGCTTTTCGACGCGCTCATGCGCCCGCGCATGTACGGATCGAGCGACAGGTAATGGTTGCGGATCAGCACCTCGCCGTCGGCGAGGGCCGGCACGTCGGCGGTTTCCAGTCGAAAGTTTTCAGGCCGCACCTCGGCTTGCGGACGCGAGGCGAGGACGATACGTTGAAAGGTGGTGGGGATATCGGCGGAGATATTCATTCAGACCTCGTAATCCATGCATTGGCGCTGGTCGCGCACCGCGCCGAAAAACGGCTTGATCGCCACGTGATCCGGGTGCTCCTGATAGGCGTCCAGCGCGGCTTTGTCGGTGAACTCGGAATACAAAATCACATCGTAGGTCGCTTCCAGGCCGGGTTGCGCCAGCGCCGCCTCGAATTTAACGATCCCCGGCACCAGGGTGGCGCAGGCGTCGAGCATCGATTTCATCTTGGCGGCGTTGGTGGCGCGATCGGCGCCTTCGGCGTGTTCCTTCAGTTTCCACATGACGATGTGTTTTAGCATTTGTATTCCTTATTGATTGACGGATTACACCACCTCGAACAAGCCGGCGGCGCCCTGCCCGCCGCCGATGCACATGGTGACGACCACATATTTTACGCCGCGACGCTTGCCTTCGAGCAGCGCGTGGCCGGTCAAGCGTGCGCCCGAGACGCCGTACGGGTGGCCGACGGCGATAGCGCCGCCGTTCACGTTGAGCCGGTCCATCGGAATGCCCAGCTTGTCGGCGCAATACAGCACCTGCACGGCGAACGCTTCGTTCAATTCCCACAGGCCGATGTCCTCGACCTTGAGCCCGGCTTTTTTGAGCAACTTGGGAATGGCGAACACCGGGCCGATGCCCATCTCGTCGGGTTCGCAGCCGGCCACGGCGAAGCCGCGGAAGATGCCGAGCGGCGTCAAGCCCTTGGCGGCGGCGGTTTGCGCGCTCATGACGACGGCCATCGAAGCGCCGTCGGAGAACTGGCTGGCGTTGCCGGCGCTGATGACGCCGCCCGGCACGGCGCTGCGGATCTTGGCCACGGCGTCGTAGGTGGTGTCGGCGCGGATGCCTTCGTCGGCGGAGATCGTCACTTCCTTGCTGAGCAACATGCCGGAGGCCTTGTCGGCCACGCCCATCACCGTCGTCATCGGCACGATCTCGGCGTCGAACAAACCGGCGGCCTGGGCGGCGGCGGCGCGCTGCTGGCTTTGCACGCCGTATTGATCCTGGCGCTCGCGGCTGATGCCGTAGCGCTTGGCGACCGTCTCGGCCGTTTGCAGCATCGGCCAGTACAGCTCCGGCTTGTGCTCGGCCAGCCAGACTTCCTTGTACATATGCAGGTTCATTTCCTGCTGTACGCAGGAGATCGATTCGACGCCGCCGGCCG
Source organism: Duganella sp. (assembly GCA_036387635.1). GTDB lineage: Bacteria > Pseudomonadota > Gammaproteobacteria > Burkholderiales > Burkholderiaceae_D > Rugamonas. Next base: position 360 of record DASVTJ010000176.1, on the reverse strand, counting down.
CGTAGATATCGCCCTCGCCGGCGATGATGCGCTGCGCGGCGGTGGCAATGGTTTGCAAGCCCGACGAGCAGAAGCGGTTGATCGTCATGCCGGCGGTGGTCACCGGGCAGCCGCCGCGCAGCGCGATCTGGCGCGCGATGTTGCCGCCGGTGGCGCCCTCGGGATTGGCGCAGCCGACCAGCACGTCCTCGACCTCGGCGGCCTCGATGCCGGCGCGGCCGATGGCCGCCTGCAGCACATGGCCGCCAAGCGTGGCGCCGTGCGTCATGTTGAACGCGCCTTTCCAGGATTTGGCAAGCCCGGTGCGGGCGGTCGAAACGATGACGGCATCAATCATGGAAGTCTCCTGTGGGATATTTT
>DASVTJ010000175.1:0-1537 GCA_036387635.1 Duganella sp. | reverse complement strand
GGCCTTGAACGCCCGGCGCGCGGCTGCGTGCGCGTGTTCGGCGAAGACATCAGCGAAATCGGCGCCGAGCAGTTGCAGCAGCTGCGCAACCACTGGGGCATGCTGTTCCAGCAAGGCGCGCTGTATTCGGCGCTGACGGTGTTCGAGAATATCGCCCAGCCGATGCGCGAACTGCAAGTGCTGCCGGAGGACCTGGTGCGCGACGCCGTGCTGCTGAAGATGAACATGGTCGGCCTGGGTCCCGAGCACGCGATCAAGATGCCGTCCGATCTGTCGGGCGGCATGGTCAAGCGGGTGGCTCTGGCGCGCGCGCTGGCGCTGGAGCCGAAGCTGCTGTTCCTCGACGAGCCGACCGCCGGCCTCGATCCCGACCTGTCGGAGGCGTTCGTGTCGCTGATTAAATCGCTGCACCGCGAGCTGGGACTGACCGTCGTCATGGTCACGCACGATCTGGACACGCTGTTCGCGCTGTCGACGCGCATCGCCGTGCTGGCCGAAAAACACGTTATCGCCCTCGGCCCCCTGCAGGAGGTGCTGGAGGTCGATCATCCGTTCATCAAGGAGTTCTTCCTGGGTGACCGAGGCCGTCGCGCGCTCGAGGCGCTGGACGACAAAACCAATAAGGATCACTGATGGAAAACAGATCTCACGCACTGACCACCGGCTTCTTCACGATCGCGCTGCTGATCGCGGCGATCCTGTTCGGCATCTGGTTCAACCGCGACCGCGAGGAGCGGGTACCCTACGTCATCGCCACCACGCAATCGGTGCCGGGCCTGAACCCGCAGGCGCCGGTGCGCTACCGCGGCCTGGAAGTGGGCAAGGTTGGCGGCATCGGCTTCAATCCGAAGGTGACCGGCCAGATCGTCGTCACGCTCAACATCAACACCGACGCGCCGATCACCAAGACCACCTTTGCCACGCTGGGCTACCAGGGCGTGACCGGCATCGCCTTCATCCAGCTCGACGACGAGCAAACCGGTTCGCCGCTGCTGGCCACCAGCGCCGACGCGCCGGCCGTGATCCCGCTACGCCAGGGCTTCCTGGACCAGGTGGAAAAGCGCGGCAAGGAAATCCTGACGCAGACCGAGGAAGTGACCAAGCGCCTGAACGCCCTGCTCAGCCCCGAAAACCAGAAGACCATGCTGACGGCATTTTCCGACGTCAGCGAGACGGCCACCAAGTACCGCGACCTGCCGGCCAAGCTGGAGCCGACCATCACCAAGCTGCCGGCGCTGGCCAACGAGGTGCAGCGCACGCTGGTCTCGGTCAACGCGCTGGCCACCGACGTCAATCGCCTGACCACCGGCCTGCAGGCGCCGGACGGCCCGATCGCCCACGTCACCAGCACCGTCGACCGCATCGGCATGTCGGTCGAATCGGTGGCCGGTGGCCTGGAACTGGACACGCTGCCGCAAGTGAATTCGCTGGCCGACGACACCCGCTCGTCGATGCGCGCGCTGCGCAAGACCATGAACAAGATTAACGATCGTCCGCAAAGCCTGATCTTCGGCGGGCCCGGCACGCCGCCCGGCCC
>DASVTJ010000174.1:0-1675 GCA_036387635.1 Duganella sp. | reverse complement strand
CAAACCTCGGCCAAGATCACCGGCATCGATTCGCTGTTGGACATCAATACCCAGCAGCGCCACGCGGCCGAGGGCTTGAAGCTGAACGACATCGCGCGCATCGGCCTGACCGTCCAGCAGCCGCTGGCGGCCGACGCCTACGCCGATATCCGCGCCACCGGCGCCTTTATCCTGATCGATGAAGTCACCCACCAGACGGTGGCTGCGGGTATGATTCGCCTTTCGGAATAACGCGTTCAGCACGTCACAGCAATGGCATCCCTTGGAAAAGTTTACCTGATCGGCGCCGGTCCCGGCGCCCAGGACCTCATCACCATGCGCGGCGCGCGCCTGCTGGCGCAAGCCGACGTCGTGCTGCACGCCGCGCTGGTGACCGACGAGATGCTGCAGATGTGCCCCCAGGCCGAGAAGATCCCGGTCGGCAAACGCAGCGGCCAGCGCTCCACCGCGCAAACCGTCATCAACCAGCAGCTGGTCGATTGCGCCCACCGCTTTGGGCTGGTGGTGCGCCTCAAGGGCGGCGATCCGATGCTGTTCGGCCGCGCCGACGAAGAGTTGCGCGCGCTGGAGGAAGCCGGCATCGAGGTGGAAGTCGTCCCCGGCATCACCACCGCCGTCGCCGCCGCCGCCGCCAGCAAGCAGCCGCTGACCAAACGCGGCGTCGCGCGCAGCGTCGCCTTCTTCACCTCGTCCACCGCGCCCGACGAAGCGCAGCACGACGCCATCCCCGACACCGACACGCTGGTGCAGTACATGGGCGGACGCGAAGCCATCGCCACGGCCGAACGCCTGCTGGCGCACGGCCGCCGCCCCGATACGCCGGTCGTCGTCATCGAAAACTGCAGCCGTCCGGACCAGCGCATCCGGCGCCTGACCATCGCCGCCCTGGCCGCAGGCCTTGGCGAAGCGCACGGCCCGGTGCTGGTGATGTTGGGCGACGCCATGCAAACACGCTCGCATCAACCGCTCGAAGCGCAGATCAGCGGCACAATCGGCCACCACCTCCGCGCCTGACCCACCCAAATCCGTAATAGAATGTCCATTCATCTCATAAGAGGTAGTAATGGATAATGTTCATGAAGTTCTGGAGCGCGCCTGGGGTGCCCATTCCGCCGGCGAATTCGACGCCGCCCTGCAGGACTATGTCTGGCTGTTCGACGCCACGTCGGCGCGCGACACCGAGCTGGCGCCACTGCGGCTGTCGTATGTGCTGGGCGCCTGGGCCAAGCTGGCCGAGGAACACCTGCCGGCGCGGAAGGCGCTGGTCGCGTTGCGCCTGCGCCTGACCGAGCGCCTGCTGGCCGACGGCGGCGACGCCATTCTCTTCAACGATATCCGCGCGATCAACGACAAGCTGGGTGACTTGCAAAACACTTGGCTGCTGTTCAAGGATTTGCCGCCAGCGCTGGCGCAGGAATGCGCCAACTCGGCGCTGCCGTCGATGATGGCCTGCGGCGACTACGCGCTGGCGCGCAGCCATCTGCCGGAGCCGGAAAAGCACTTGGCCGCCTACGCCGCCGAGGTCAACGCCCATGTGGCCGGGCTCCAGTTGCTCACCGATGAAGGCATGGCGGACTTGCTGGGCACCGTCTACAACTACATGACCGAAGTACGTATGCTGCTCGAACTGCTGGCCGGCTGCGGCGAAACCGATGCGACGGCGGCGTTGCAGGAC
>DASVTJ010000173.1:0-2801 GCA_036387635.1 Duganella sp. | reverse complement strand
ACTTGCAGGTCGATGCCGTCGAGCGCCGGAACACCGCCAAATTTTTTGACGATGCCCTTCATTTCTAGCAAATAGCCGGACATACTGATTCTCGCAGAGGTGTTGGAACCCGCCACGCGCAAGCCGCCGCAAAATGTACGGAGCGAGGCGTGGCGAAAGACAGTGCGAACGCACGGCGGGGCGCCGCAATGGCGCCCTTCATGAAGCGGATGTTACTTCGCAGTCGCGAGTTGGGCCTTGGTATAGAAACCATCGGTCACCACGACTTCCATATTCGCTTTAGTCAGCATGGTTGGCTTCAGCAGCAGCGTATCGACTTGCTTGAAGCCGTTCTGGTACTGGGAGTTGAAGCCCGGCTTCTCGCCGCGCACCAGCTGGATCGACAGCTTGGCCGCTTCGGTGGCGATCAGTTTCAGCGGCTTGTAGACGGTCATGGTCTGGGTGCCGGCGATGACGCGGCGCACGCCGGCCAGATCGGCGTCCTGGCCCGACACGGCCACTTTGCCATCAAGTTTTTGCGAAGCCAGCGCCTGGATCGCGCCGCCGGCGGTGGCGTCGTTGGAGGCGACCACCGCATCGAGCTTGTTGCCGTTGGCGGTCAGCGCGTTTTCGACGATCGACATCGCCTCGGCCGGATTCCAGTCCTTGACCCACTGCTTGCCGACGACCTTGATGTCGCCCTTGTCGATCAGCGGCTGCAGCACCTTCAGCTGGCCTTCACGCAGCATCTTGGCGTTGTTGTCGGTCGGCGCGCCGCCCAGCAGATAGTAATTACCCTTCGGCTTGACCGCGACCACGCCCTGCGCCTGCATCTCGCCGACCATCTTGTTATCGAACGAGATGTAAGCGTCGATGTCGGCGTTGAGGATCAGGCGGTCGTACGAGATCACCTTGATCTTGGCCTTCTTCGCTTCCTTGACGGCGTTGTTCAGCACCGTGGCGTTGTACGGCACGATGACCAGCACGTCGACGCCGCGCGAAATCAGGTTCTCGATCTGGGCGATCTGGCGCTGTTCGCTGGCGTCGGCCGACTGCACGAAGACTTTGGCGCCGGCCTTTTCGGCGGCGGCGACGAAGTAGTCGCGGTCGCGCGCCCAGCGCTCGAGGCGCAGGTCGTCGATGGAAAAACCGATTTTAGGATTCTTGGCGTCGGCCATGGCGTTACCGCCGGCGCACACCATCATGACCGCGATCGCAGCTGCGCTCAGTATTTTCTTCATTTGTTTCGTCTCCTTTGAATGCCGTTTGCCTGACACAGGCCCTACATTTCTTGCTTGTTACTGTACAGGTCTATGCCCAACTAGTGCTTTTGCAGATTTTATCGGGCGGATCGCGTTGCGCTTTCCGTCCGACGTTTTATGTCTTAGTGATTGTGGCGGGCCGGATTATTCGCCACACCCCGATATGGTACAGCCAGTTCCATGCAAGCGCCGCTTTCCATTTGGCCGACGGTGCTGCGATAGATCTCCTGCCATGGCGTTTGGCTAGGCGGGATGGCCGGGATCAGGCCCTTCTTGCGTTCTTCCCACTCGTCTTGCGGCACCAGCGCGTCGCAGGTGCCGGCGTCCAGGTCGACGCGAATCATGTCGCCGGTGCGCAGCCATGCGAGACCGCCACCGACCGCGCTTTCCGGCGAGGCGTTCAGGATCGACGGGCTGTCGGAGGTGCCGGACTGGCGGCCGTCGCCCAGTGTCGGCAGCCAGTTGATGCCACGCTTGACCAGCGCGTCGGGCGGCTGCATGTTGACCACTTCGGCCGAACCGGGCCAGCCCACCGGGCCGGCGCCGCGAATCACCAGGATGCAATCCTCGTCGATGTTCAGTGCCGGATCGTTGATGCGGTTGTGGTAATCGGTGGAGCCGTCGAACACGATGGCGCGCGCCTCGAAGATATTTTCCTGACCCGGCTTGCTCAGATAACGCAGGCGGAAGGCCTCGGAAATCACGCTGGTCTTCATGATCGCGAAGTCGAACAGATTACCCTTCAGGACGAAGAAGCCGGCGTCGGTCTTCAGCGGCTCGGCGAACGGGAAGATCACTTCGCGGTCGTGCGTCTCGCGGTCGACCAGATTCTCTCGCATGGTGCGGCCGGTGACGGTGGCACGCTCCGAGCGCAACATGCCCTGCTGCTCCAGCTCCCACATCACGGCAGGCACGCCGCCGGCGCGGTGGAAACGCTCACCGAGGAATTTACCGGCCGGCTGCATGTTCAGCAGCAGCGGCACCTTGTGGCCGTATTCCATCCAGTCGCTCGAATGCAGCTCTACCCCGGCGTGGCGCGCCATCGCCACGATGTGCTGCTGGGCGTTGGTGGAGCCGCCGATGGCGGCGTTGACGACGATGGCGTCGAGGAAGGCGTCGCGGTTCAGGATCGACGATGGCTTGATGTCCAGCTTTGCCATCTCGACGATGCGGCGGCCGGTTTCATACGCCATCTGTCCGCGTTCGCGGTACGGCGCCGGAATCGCCGCGCAACCGGTCAGCGACATGCCCAGCGCCTCGGCCACCGCGTTCATCGTCGACGCCGTGCCCATGGTGTTGCAGTGTCCCGCCGACGGCGCCGAGGCGGCGGCGATCTGCAGGAATTTTTCGTTGTCGATGGTGCCGGCGGCCAGCTGGCGGCGGCCCTTCCAGATCGCCGAGCCGGAACCCGCCAGTTCGCCTTCGAACCAGCCGTCCAGCATCGGACCGCCGGACAGCACGATGGCGGGAATGTCCACCGTCGATGCGGCCATGATCTGCGACGGCGTGGTCTTGTCGCAGCCGGTGGTCAGCACCACGGCGTCGATCGGATAGCCGTGC
>DASVTJ010000172.1:0-6130 GCA_036387635.1 Duganella sp. | reverse complement strand
CTGCTCAAGAACGACCGCCAGGGCACCGGCATCGGCTACATGGCCACCGTGTTCGTCTGCGAACTGGTGTTCGGCCTGGTCGCCTCGCTGATCGTGGCCTGGTTCTCGCGGCAGCGCGAATTCCGCGCCGACGCCGGCTCGGCCAAGCTGCTCGGCAGCAGCGTGCCGATGCAGCACGCGCTGGCGCGCCTGAACGGCCTGGAACCGGGCGCCTTGCCGCAATCGATCGCGGCCGCCGGCATCACCAACCGCGGCGGCTGGGGCGCGCTGTTCTCCACCCACCCGCCGTTCGAGCAGCGTATCGCGGCCTTGCGTAGCGTACAATCTTAATGTTAATAATAGCGATAATCGCGGCGTGGGCCGGCTGTCACCAGCCAGGCCGCGCCAGCCCACCATGAGTCAATTTTTCCAGGTACACCCCGACAATCCGCAAGCGCGGCTGATCAAACAGGCGGCGCAGATCATCGACGGCGGCGGCATCGTTGCCGTCCCCACCGATTCTTGTTACGCACTGGTCTGCCATCTGGACGACAAGGGCGCCGTCGAGCGCCTGCGCCGCATCCGTGGCGTCGATGAAAAACACCATTTGACGTTGCTGTGCCGCGACCTGAGCGAGATCGGCGTCTATGCGCGCGTCGACAACCGCCAGTTCCGCCTGCTCAAAAGCGCGACGCCGGGGCCGTACACCTTCATCCTCGAGGCGACCAAGGTGGTGCCGCGCCGACTCAGCCATCCGTCGCGCAAGACCATCGGCCTGCGGGTGCCGGAAAACGCCATCGTGCAGGCGCTGCTGGAGCAATTGCAGCAGCCGCTGCTGGGTACGACCTTGATCATGCCGGGCGAGACCGAGGCGTTGAACGACGCTGACGCCATCTGCGACCGCCTCGGCAAGCAGATCGAGCTCGTCATCGACGGCGGCGCCTGCAGCATGGAGCCGACCACGGTGATCGACCTGACCGGCGCCGACGCCGAGCTGGTCCGCCAGGGACGCGGCGACGCGGCGATCTTCGGACTGTAAGTCGCGGTTCTGATGCGCGGCTTCGGCGTGGCGTATTGAAATGTGGATTTTGCGACAAGGCAAGTGCGCCGGCCTTTGACGGCGCCCAAGATCACTTAGCAGCCTCTGGTAGAATCCCTCCATCATGGATATAGATAGTATCGTCCAGACCATTGCGGTCTACGCCATCCCGGTTCTTTTTGCCATTTCCCTGCACGAGGCGGCGCACGGCTATGTCGCCCGCTATTTCGGCGACCCCACGGCCGCCGACCTTGGCCGACTGAGCCTGAACCCGGTGCGCCATATCGATCCGTTCGGCACCATCATCCTGCCTTTGGTGCTCAGCTTGCTGCACTTGCCGGCGCTGGGCTTCGCCAAGCCGGTGCCGGTCGATTACGACCGGTTGCGCAATCCGAGAAAGCAGATGGCTTTCGTCGCCGCCGCCGGGCCGGCTGCCAACTTCCTGATGGGCCTGGGCTGGACCATCCTGGGCGTGGTGCTGACCCTGGTGTTCCATATGGAGCGCTCGGACTTCTTCATTAAAATGGTCGAAGCCGGCATCCTGGTCAATTCGGCCATGTTCGTCTTTAACCTGATTCCGCTGCCGCCGCTCGACGGCGGCCGCATCGTCACCGGCATTTTGCCGCTGGCGCTGGCGCGCAAATACGCCCAAATCGAGCGCTATGGCATCTATGTTTTCATCGCGCTGATCCTGATGATGCAGTTCGGGATGCTGACCGGCTTCCTGATCGGTGGCATGGAACTGGTGGGCGGCGTGTTCCACCAGCTTGTCCGGCCGCTGTTCTTCCTGTTTGCCTGACCTTCGTGGCCGACTGGCACGCGCTGACCACGCATTACGACGACTCGGGCGTGATCGAGCGCAGCACGATGGCCGCGCCGGTAACCCGCCGGTAACCATTGGTAAATTTCGTAACCCTTCGTAAATTACGGTAAAGACATCATGAGCGATAACATCTCTCCCTGGGTGCAGCGCTACGCGCCCCTGATTCCCGGCGGCGCCGTGCTGGACCTGGCTTGCGGCAGCGGCCGCCATACGCGGCACATGGCCGCGCTCGGCCATTCGGTGGTTGCGGTCGACCGCGATCCGGAGGCGCTGGCGCTGGCCGCCGGCCCCGACATCAGCACCACCGCCATCGATCTGGAGGAGCAGGGCGCCGCGTGGCCGTTCGGCCCCGATCGATTCGCCGGCATCGTGGTGACAAACTACCTGCATCGCCCGTTAATCGGCGCGATGCTGTCGAGCCTTGCGCCGAACGGCGTGTTGATCTACGAAACCTTCGCCGATGGCAACGCCCAGTTCGGCAAGCCGTCGAATCCCGACTTCCTGCTGCAACCGGGCGAATTGCTGGACTGGGCGCGCCAACACGGCCTGCGCGTGGTGGCGTTCGAGGACGGCGTCGTCGCCACGCCGAAACCTGCCATGGTGCAACGAATATGCGCCGTAAAGCCCGAATTTCCACGTTCGGCGGCCTTGTTGCCGCCATTTTGAGCCCTCATTTGTCTGCCCGAATGCACCACAATTGCGAGTCATCGTCTACAATCGTTGTTTTAATACTTTATGCAGTGGTTTCCTATGATTAAGGGCAGCATAGTAGCAATCGTCACTCCGATGCACCCGGACGGCAGTCTGGACTTCGAGGGCTTGAACCGGCTGATCGACTGGCACATCGCCGAAGGCACCAACAGTATCGTCATCGCCGGCACCACCGGCGAATCGGCCACCGTCAGCGTCGAGGAGCATTGCGCGCTGATCAAGGCGACCGTCGCCCACGCCAAAGGCCGCATCCCGATCATCGCCGGCGCCGGGGCCAACTCGACCGCCGAGGCGATCAGGCTGACCCGTTTTGCCAAGGAAGCGGGCGCCGACGCCACGCTGCAAGTTGTTCCCTACTACAACCGCCCGACCCAGGAAGGGATGTTCCAGCACTTCAAGGCCATCGCCGAAGCGGTCGACCTGCCGGTGATCCTGTACAACGTGCCGGGCCGTACCGTGGCCGACATGGGCAACGACACCATCCTGCGTCTGGCGGCCGTGCCCGGCATCGTCGGCGTCAAGGACGCGACCGGCAACATCGGCCGCGGCTACGATCTGCTGCGCCTGGCGCCGAAGTCGTTCGCCGTCTATTCGGGCGACGACCCGACCGCGATGGCGCTGATGCTGGCCGGCGGCGCCGGCAACATCTCGGTGACGGCCAACGTCACCCCGCGCGCGATGGCCGACATGTGCAAGGCCGCGATCGCCGGCGACATCCCGACCGCCGTCGCGCTGAACAATAAAATGTTCCCGCTGCATCAAAAGCTGTTCATCGAGCCGAACCCGGTCCCGGTCAAGTGGGCGCTGGCGGAAATGGGCAAAATGCCGGCCGGCATCCGCTTGCCGCTGGTCCCGTTGGCGGCCGATTGCCACGAAGCGGTCCGCGCGGCCCTGCGAGAAGCCGGCGCACTGTAATATCGCCCGGGCGCCGGCGCTGACATTCTTATCGACCGGTCGCGCCCGCAGGCGAGCAACAAGACATCGAACAGCCCCGACTTGATCGGATCATATTTTGCTGCACATTAGCTTCCTAAACAGTAACGACATGACTATTCGCAAGACAGCTTCCCTCTCCTCGCAACGCGCCCTGGTACTGGGCGCATTGATGGCCAGCTTGACCGGTTGCGGCATGCTCAGCTCCGTCATCGGCAACGACAAGGTGGACTACAAGTCCGCCAAGAAGGCCAGCACCCTGGACGTGCCGCCGGATCTGACGCAATTGCAGAAAGACAACCGCTACTCGCTGCCGGACTCGAACAACGGCGTCGCCACCGCTTCCGGCTACAACGCTTCCAAGGGCGCGCTCGCGGGCGCCACCGGCGCCGCCGGTGCGCCAGGCGTGGTCGTGCCGGGCCAGCCGGCCGCCGGCACCGTGGTGCCGACCAGCGTCAACGATATCAAGGTCGAGCGCGACGGCAACCAGCGCTGGCTGGTGATCAAGCAAACGCCCGAGCAGCTGTGGCCGCAACTGAAGAAGTTCTGGGAGGATTCGGGCTTCACGCTGTCGCAGGAAATGCCGACCGCCGGCATCATGGAAACGGAATGGAACGAAAACCGCGCCAAGATTCCGCAGGATTTCATCCGCAACACCATCGGTAAAGTGTTCGACTCGGTCTATTCGAGCGGCGAGCGCGACAAGTTCCGCACCCGCATCGAGCGCCGCGCCGACGGCGCCAGCGAGATCTACATCAGCCATCGCGGCGCGCAGGAAGTGGTCACGGGCGCCCAGAAGGAATCGACGATGTGGACCCCGCGTCCCAACGATCCGGGCCTGGAAGCGGAATTCCTGGCGCGCATGATGAACAAGCTGGGCAATGGCGGCGAAGACACGTCGCCGGCCAAGACCGCCGTCGAGTCGGCCATTGTGCAACCGCAGCACGCATCGCTCGTGGGCAGCGGCGCCGACCGCGCCGTGCAGGTGGACGAAGGCTTCGACCGCGCCTGGCGCCGGGTTGGCCTGGCGCTGGACCGCGCCGGCTTCACCGTCGAGGACCGCGACCGCACCAGCGGCACGTATTTCGTCCGTTATATCGACGACGCCACCGAAACCAAGGGTTTCTTCAGCAAGCTGTTTAGCTGGGGTTCGCCGTCGGAAGCGGACAAGGAAGCGCAGCGCTATCGGATCTCGGTTAAAGCCGGGGCCGGTAACAGCAGCACCGTGACCGTGATGGACAATGCTGGCAAAGGCCAAGCCGGCCCGGTCGCCGATAAGATCCTGACGCTGTTGCATGAGCAATTGAAATAAGAAGCACGCCGCGCGGCGCCGCCGATCGACGGCGCCGCGTGAATATCCGGAGAATATCCGGACATAAAAAAACCGGCCTGCGCCGGTTTTTTTATATCTGCAAACAAATAGAGCTTTCCATTCGGATGCAAAGGCCAGACGAAAAAAAACCCGCCGTACCGAACGCGCCAAGCGCGCCGGAGCGGCGGGTTCTTACTTGCTAATTACTTAGCAGGAGCTGGTGCAGCTGGGTCAGCAGCTGGAGTTGCTGGTGCGGTTGCGTCAGCAGCAGGAGCGGCTGGAGCAGCAGCGTCAGCAGCTGGAGCGGCAGGAGCTGCTGCAGGAGCGGCTTCTGGAGCAACTACTGGAGCTGGCGTAACGGTGGTTTCTTCTTTTTTCGAGCAAGCGGTCAGAGCAGCAACGGCCAGCAGGGAAACGATCAGCAGGGATTTTTTCATGGATTTTTCCTTAGTTATTACAAAATTAAACACAGTGTCGCGATTAATAATTACCGGTAATTATCGCTCATTAGGTCGTCTTCGAAGACATTTCGTACCCGACAATGGTGCCTGTCAGACAACGGAAACTTCCTAACCGAATATTATAGCGATTTTTACTGCGTCGCAATAGGACAAAGAGCCGTTCTCACAACTATTTTGCGGTATCGCAACATTTCGCTTTCGACTCCACTAAGGGAATCGGACCGCTACCGGCGTTCGCTTCGAACTACCGCATTTTACCGTTAACCAACTCATAATCCGGTTGAGTTCGCGTACAAAGCGGGCCTTGACCCGTCCCAAATTGTAAGGAAACGTTCCAAAGGCGGGATTATTTCGGCTGGACCGTCAAAAACTGCTTGGCAAGCGCACCAATCGCAACCCCTCGCAACCCCTCGCGACCCCTTGCGGCCGCTCGCGCTCCGTATAGCGGCCGCCGTACCGGTCAGCCCAGCTCGATCCAGCCGTCCTGATACCAGGTGTATAGCGCGTCCATCACATCCTCGGACGCCTGCGCCAGCTCGGCGCCGCTCAGCGCGCGGTGGTTGGCCAGCGCTTCCAGCGTGACCTTGTCGGCGCGGCCGACGGCAAACGATTCGCCGTTGATGAACACGTGCTTGCCGCGATACAGCATTTGCGTCTTGCGCGACAACGACAAGCCTTTTTTGGCCGCCGCCTCGCCGAACTTGCCCACCGCCAGCGGCTTGGCCGGCCCGGTGAAGAACACGTTGTGCTTGGGCTCGGACATGTATTCGCCCAGGAAGATGGTGACGTCCTCCTCGGTGAAGCGCACCTTGTTCATTTCCTCGGTGATCGCGCTCAGCATGTGGCGCGGAATCTCGGCCGGCTTGGCCGTC
>DASVTJ010000171.1:0-2275 GCA_036387635.1 Duganella sp. | reverse complement strand
GTCAGCATATCGACCGCCTGGTCCTGCGTCATGCCCAGCACGTGCACGCTGTAATCGAGGATGGTGTTGGTCACGCTGCGCAGGTTCCACTTCGAATACATCAGCCACATCTCGGGCGCGTTGTCGCCGTAGCCGGACTCGAGCATCATGCGCTCGCCGTAGACCGCCCAACCCTCGATCATCGCGCCGTTGCCGAAGATCGACTTGACGATCGACGGCGACTTGTTGGCGTACACCAGTTGCGCGTAGTGGCCCGGGATCGCCTCGTGGATATTGAGGATCTGCAAAATCCAGTGGTTGTACTCGCGCAGGCTGCTCTCGGCCGCCTCCGCCGTGGCGCCGTCGAGCGGCGTCACGTTGTAATAGGTGCGGTCCTGTGGCCGGTACGGGCCCGGCGCGTCGATGCTGGCGCCGGCCACGCCGGCCTGGTACGCCGGCGTGGCGCGCACTTCCAGCGGCTTGTTGCGGTCCAGGGTCAGCAGGTTCTTGCTGACCACCCAATCCTGCAGCACCGGAATCTGGCGCTTGATCTCGTTGACGAAATCCTCGCGCCGCACGTGGTTGGCCGACAGCTTGTCGATCATCATGCCGATCTTGGCGTAGCGGTCGGCCGGCTTGCCCACGCCGGGCAGATACTTGTCCCACATCTCGTCGGACAGCCGCTCCATGTTGGTCAGCAGTTCCTCGCGCGCGGCCAGCGCTTTTTGATAGGTTTGCTCGGCGGTGCTGCCGGACTGGATATCGAAGGCAAACTTCTTCTCATACATGTCCTTGCCGATGCGGAAGGTGCGGCGGCCCCTGGTGTCCATCAGCTTGTCCATCTCGGTCAGGAAGACGACGTAGTGGTCGACCGCCATCAGCGCCGCGTTGACCCGCTGCGTGAACTGCTGCTTTTCCAGCGGCGTCAGGATCGACGCCTGCGCCGCCTTGTCGACCGCGATCAGTACGCTCTGCACGCCGGGCGCCTGCTTGATCGCCAGGCGCGTGTGCTCGCGGGTTGGATTGACGATGTTGTTGCGCGCCGCCTGGTAATAGGCGGGAATGCTGGCGATGCGCTTGAGCAAGGTGCGCAGGCGTTGCGGCTGGGCCGCGTATTCGGTAGTCAGGATCAAATCCAGCGGCCCGGCGACGTTGTAGCTGGCCGGGTTCCATTCGTGCTCGCGCAACGTGGTCAGGCGGAAGCGGTCGCCATCGAGCTTGTTCATCAGCAGCGTCAGATCGGTGCGCTGCTTGGGCGACAGCTGGGCCGCGTTGACTTTGCCGAAGCGCAGTTTCCAGTCATCGATGAAGGCCAGCTCCTTGGTCAGCGTGGCCGGGTCGGGGATGCTCAGCGTGGCGGCGGTATCGTACTTGCCGGCGTAGATCGCGCTTTCCGAATCGATGCGCCACAGCGCGTTGAGGAACTGGTTGCTGAGGGTGTCGAACGAACGGTCCTGGCGCCGTTCCGACACGGGCGCCACCGCCGGCTTGGCGGCAACGACCGTGGCCGCTGCCGCGGTTGCCGCACCGGCGGCCACGGCCGCCTTGCCTTTGCCGCCGCCCTTGTTGCTATTGGTGCTCTTGGTGCTCTTGGTGCTTTTGTTGTTCTTGGTACTGGCGCCGGCGGCCTTCTTGGGGGCCGCCGCGCCGGCCGGGGCGAAGGCGAATGCCGCCATCACCACAGCGAGTGCAATTTTTGTCTTGATCATCGTATGCAGCCTTGTATTGATTTTGACAAGGCGCGCGCGTCCACATCACTTGCGGCAAGCGGGCCAAGTCGAAGCGATGGAGATTATCACTAATCGGCCCGCTTGAGAGCGACTGATACAAGACAAAACATGCAAAACGGGGAATCCCTCCGCCGATTCTACGATAGCGCGGACGATTGCCCCGAGCCCGTGGGCGACGAAATATCGCGCAGCGTTTCGGCGGTTTCCTCCAGATCGGTTTCGGCGTCGGGATCGGTCAGATCGGCCAGCGACACAATGCCGATCAGGGTGTGCTGGTCGCGGCTGACCACCGGCACGCGGCGGATCTGGATGTCGCGCATGTCCTGCATCACCTCGTCAACACTCTGGTCTTCGTAACAGTGGCAGACATCCTCGGTCATCACCTCGGTGACAAGCGTTTCCTCTGGGCCCAAGCCGGCGGCGGTGGCGCGGATCGTGATGTCGCGGTCGGTGATCATGCCGATCAGGCGGTTGCCTTCGGTAACCGGCAGCGCGCCGACGTCGAGATCGTCCATCATCTCGGCGGCCTGCCGTATCGTGTCGTCCGGCGAGACGCTGGTGACGTC
>DASVTJ010000170.1:0-10463 GCA_036387635.1 Duganella sp. | reverse complement strand
GTGCGTACGAGTTATCGTTTGCAGTTAAGTTTTTTCAGGTTGTATTTACGAGGTAGCCCGCCCTCGGTATGCCCTGCTCTGCTTTGCAACCCACGTCGAAACCAGGTCGTCCCCACAGATCTCCATTCTAGCGCACTTTGCGCTTGGACGCACACATGTTCCCTAACGCAGGTCAAACGCCTGTCACATTCACCCGATATGATGGCTTCAGTTCTCACACAGAACGACCCTTTAGCGCCTCACGCAGGCGTCTACTACCGGCGCCGGCGGTCGGGAAATATACCGGCACCAATTTCGTTCGCTCACAGCAGGTGGGCGGCGCGGGCGAACAGCCCCGCAGTCGCCAACAGACTAGTGAGCATCAACCCTACCAACCAGCGGAACTGGACGTCGCTGCGGTCCATCCTGCGGTTGATCTCCTGAGAAAACGCGTCGATGCGCGCGGTGGTCTCCCTGCGCAGCTCGTTCATTTGCGCTTGCAACGAGAGAAAGTGATCGAGGGCCTCTTTTCGGGAGTCAGCTATCGCAGCAAGGCTCTCTCGCCGGACGGCATCGATCTTGACATCCAGGGCGTCGATACGCGCATGCATTTCCTGGGATAACTGGGCAATATGGGCCGCAGTCTTGGTACTGACGTCCTCCATCCGCAATATTGTCTCGCGACGTAACTCTGCGATGCGTTCTGCTGTCTCATTACGTAACGCGTCTATCCGCGCGGTTGTTTCGCGGCGTAACTCGTCGACACGCTCGGTCGTCTCACGGCGCACCCCGTCTATCCGCGCGTTGACTTCGTTAAATCCGGCGCCGATATCACGCCTTAGCAGGTCTGCGTCAGTTTCCATCTCGTTATCCTCATCGGCGCGATTGCCGATGTCAAGCACAGCCATTGCAGTGGATGTGTCACTCATCGCAGGCTCCCGTTTAATCATCAGATTGAACCGGGCGACGTCCAAGCATCTGATCACGCTCAATCGTGCGCCAGCAAGCGGGTGTTGCGTTGCAGCACAGAAGTCGCTCTTCTAAACGTAAAGTAACAATTTCAAACACATTTATGATTTCAGGCGCGATCGCTGGATTAGAATGAGCTGTACTACTACTACTTTATCGATACGTTTTCATGCCAATTTCCGCCTCCATTGATGCCCCCAGCCCGAAGAAACGCGGCCGGCCCCTGAAAGGGGAAAGTGGCGGGCTGCGCGCGGAGTTGATCGAGAAATCGGCGGAATTGTTCCGCACCAAGGGCTACGAAAACACCACCGTGCGCGATATCGCGGCGGCCGCCGGCGTCCAGGCGGGCAGCTGGTTCTACCATTTCAAGACCAAGCAGGACATCCTGGCCGCGATCATGGAACAAGGCCTGGAGCGTTCGCTTGCCGAGATCGAAACCATCGGCAACCGGACGCTGCCGCCGCGCGAAATCCTGCACCAGCTGGTCGAAGCACATTTGCATGCGCTGCTGGCGCCCGATCACCATTACATCGCCGTGCTGCTGTACGAGTGGCGCTCGCTCGACGAACCGTCGCGCTCGCGCGTGGTAGAGCTGAAGGATCGCTACGAGGCCGTGTGGGACCACGCCATCACCGCACTGCACCATTCGGGCGACTGGGCGATGCCGTCGGCGTTCGACCGCTTGCTGATCTTCGGCGCGCTCAACTGGACCGTGCAGTGGTACAAGCCCGGCAGCGGCGCCGACGTGCAGGAACTGGCCCGGCAGGCGATGCGCTTCATCCTGCGCACGCCCGCCGCACTTGAGGCACAATAGGGCTCACTTTCATATAAGGATGCCCATGATTTACGAGATCGCCGAGCTCTATATCAAGCCAGATTCGCATGCCGCTTTCCAGGCCGGCGTCGCCGAAGCCGTGCCGCTGTTTAAGGCCGCCACCGGTTGCCTGTCGATGCGCCTCGACCGCGACATCGAAACGCCCGACACCTATCACCTGGTCATCGGCTGGCAGACGCTGGAAAACCATACCGTCGATTTTCGCGGCAGCCCGGCCTTCCAGAGCTGGCGCGCGCTCGTCGGCGGCTATTTCGCGACACCACCCAAAGTCGAGCATTTCGAGACCGTGGTAGCCGGCTTCTGAGCCCTGCCCTTCCATCACCATTCAGGAGGCCATCATGACACGCACCATTCACCGCAATTTTAATCAAGTCGCCGACGCCGAAAGCGCACGCAGCGCATTGCTGGCGAAGGGTTTTTCGCCGGCAAGCGTCAAGCTGACCAAACATACGCCGCTGCCGCCGGACCTGGCGACCAGCACCGTCGGCAACATTCTCGATTCGCTGACCCCTGGCGGTCCGGCCGCGGCGGCCCATGCGCGCGAACGCGCCGGCGCCATGCTGACCGTCGATATCTATGATGAAGACGAAGGCGCCAACGCCGACGCCATCATGGGCGGCTTCGGCGCGCGCTCGGCGTAACGCTCCACGCCGACGTGCATCAGCGGCATCATGAGCATTCACCGGCGCTGATACACGTAGAACGCCGCTGATTACGGCACAGCTCGACTGGCCGGGGGCAACTCGCCGTCAGTCGGCCAGCGCCGGCTTGTCCAGCGGCACCGGCAGCGCGCGGCGCACCAGCTCGCGCGTCATCCACGCGGCCGCGTCGGCCACCGACAGCGGCCGCGCGTAATAATACCCCTGCAATTCATGACACCCGGCGTCGCGCGCGGCCATCGCGTGCTCCAGCGTTTCGATGCCTTCGGCCACCACGCGCATGTCCAGCGCCTTGGCCAGCTGGCAAATCGCCGTGACCACTTCCACCGCGTCCCTGGCCGGCAACGGATCGATCAGGCCGCGATCGATTTTTAGCGTGCTCAACGGCAGTGTGCGCAGCATGCTCAGCGACGAGAAGCCCGTGCCGAAGTCGTCCATCGCGATATGGATGCCCAACTGGCACAAATGCTTCAGCTGGATGCGCGTGTCGTCCAGATTGACGACGGCCGCGCTTTCGGTGATCTCCAGTGTCAGGCACTGCTTCGGAATCCCGGTCTCGGCGACGATCTGCTCGACCAGCTGCGGGAAGCCGCGATGCAGCAGCTGGATCGGCGAGACGTTCACCGCCACCGGCACGCAATCGCCCAGCTCGCTGCGCCAGACGGCGATCTGCCGGCAGGCGCGCGCCAGCAGCATCGCGCCCAATTCCTTGATCAAGCCGGTGCGCTCGGCGATGGCGATGAATTCCACCGGGCTGACCAGGCCGATGCCGGGCCGCTGCCAGCGCGCCAGCGCCTCGAAGCCGAGCAGCTTGCCGGTATCGGCGCATACCTTCGGCTGGTAATCCAGATAGATTTCCTCGTTCTTGATGCCCTTGCGCAGCGCCTGCTCGTTTTCCAGCGCCTTGCTCGACATTTGCTCGAAGCTTTGTTCGGCCATCGCCAGCGAGGTGCCGGGAATGCGCTTGGCCTGGTACATCGCGGCGTTGGCCGCGCGCAGCAAGCCTTCGGCGTTGTCGGCATGATCCGGGAATACGGCCATGCCCATCGAAGCGTCGATGAAATAGTCGCCGCCCGGCACCGCCAGCGCTTGCACGCAGGCGTTTTGCAGCCGGTCGGCGATGTCGCGCGTGTTGCTGGCACCGGGGTCGACGATGGCGAATTCGTCGCCGGCGATGCGCATCAATTCGGCGCCGGCGCCCAGCGCTTCCTTGAGCCGGGCGGCGAAGGCGCGCAGCACCTGGTCGCCGGCCACGTGGCCCTGGCTTTGATTGAACAATTTGAAGCGGTCGATGTTGACGATCACCAGGATGCAGCGCAGCGAGCCGTCGGCCTGCTGGCAGTATTCCTTCAGACGCTGCATCAGCACCGTGCGGTTCGGCAGATCGGTCAGCTTGTCGTGCGTGGCCTGGTGCAGCAGTTCGCGCGCGCTGGCGTTGCGCTCGGTGTCGTCGGTGATCAGGATCTGCGTGGCGGGCACGCCATCCCATTCCACGCGCCACGCCTCGAAGCGCAGTTCAAGTTCGCGGCCGTCGGCCACCAGGCGCCGCCCTTCCCAGCTGGCGATATCCACGGCCTGGTCCTGAAGTTGCCGGTGGTATTGCTGCAGCAGGTCGTCGCTGAAGCAGTCCGGCGGCAAATCGGCGAATATCGTGTGGCCGTTTTGTCCCAGCGGCATGCCGTAGATGCGGCGCACGGCCGGGTTGGCGTACAGGATGTGGGCGCCATCGGTCACCACCACGCCCTGCACCGAATGTTCGGTCAGCATCTGGAAGCGCGTGGCCAGCTTGCGCGCCTCGCCGTTGGCGCGATGCAGCGCCGACAGCAGAAACACCACGCTGATCGCCACCCGCAGCACGGTGGCGCAGAAGATGTGCGGTCCGAGCCCCGCTTCCAGCCAGAAGATCAGCCACAGTTGATTCAGGCCCAGCAGCATGAGCAGCGGGCCGACCAGCCGCTCGCGCGCGTCGGTGCGCCACAGCCAGCGCGTGGCGGCCGAGCCCAACGTCATGAACATCACCACGTTGCACAAGGCCCAGAACGGCAATTGCCGCTCGCCCAACGGCGCCAACAGCACCGCGATGGCGATCAGCGCCATCCCCGCCGCCGCGCTGCGCGGCAACTCGCGGCCGGCCAGCTGCACCACGCCGTAGCTGAGGAAAAGCAGGTTCAGCACGGAACCGGCGGCCAGCACCATCATGCCCAGCGCGTCGAACGGCGCCTGCCCGTCGCTGTACATCAGGTAGCCGACCGACACCAGCGAGGCGCACAACGTCGAGCAGCCCATGTTGCGGGCGAACATTTGATTGCGGTTACCCCGCCATACCAGCAGCAACGCCAGGCCGATGACCTGGTACATGGCGAAGTTGAGCAGGTACAGGTAAGTCATTGCATTCAGGCAGCGACGGGATGGTGGAACACCTGGCGCAGATAAGCCAGGAAGGTTTCGTCCTTGCACAGCGTCTTGCCGGGCGAGTCCGACAGCTTGGCCACCGACTGGCCGTTGCAGGCGACCAGCTTCATGACGATGTTGAGCGGCTTCAGGCCGACGTCGTTGGTCAGATGCGTGCCGATGCCGAAGCCGGTCATGATGCGGTCGGCGAAGTGGCGGTACAGATCGAAGGCGATCTCCAGATTCAGGCCGTCCGAGAACACCAGGCGCTTGGTCTTGGCGTCGATGCGCAGCGCGGCGTAGTGCGCCAGCGCTTTTTCGCCCCAGACCACCGGGTCGCCGGAATCGTGGCGCAGGCCGTCGAACAGCTTGGCGAAGTACAGGTCGAAGTCGTCGAGAAAGGCGTCCATGCCGACCACGTCGGTCAGCGCGACGCCGAGGTCGCCCCGGTATTCCTGCACCCACGCCTCGAGCGAGGCCTTCTGGAAGTCGCGCAGCCGCACGCCGAACGCCTGGAACGATTGCATGTATTCGTGCGCCATGGTGCCGATCGGCACCAGGCCGAACTTCATCGCCTGGTAGACGTTGGAGGTGCCCTTGAAGTATTCGGGCACCTCGCGCGACAGCCGCTGCACCACCTCGTCGTGCCAGGCGCCGGAAAAGCGCCGCCGCGTGCCGAAGTCGGAAAACTCGAACGGGTTGCGGCGCGCCGGCTCGGCGCCGAACGCCTTGAGCGCTGCGATCTTGGCGCTGAGGCGCTCGCGGCCTTCTTCCAGCGCGGCGCCGTGGTCGAAGCGGCGGAAATACAGTTCGTTGACGATGTACAGCACGTAGATCTCGAAACCCATCACGTGCACCTGCGGGCCGACGGCGCGGATCACCAGCCGGTCGCCGTCGGTGTGCACGTCGATGAACTTGCGCTGGAAGCGAAACACCGTCAGGAAATCGACGAAGTCGCTTTTCATGTAGCGCAGCGCGCGCAGGAAGTTGAGTTCCTCATCCGTAAAACTCATCGAGCACAAATGATCGAGCTCGCGCTCGACCTCCTCGTGCAGTTCGGCCAGCGGATACGCCGGCGTGTTGCGGCAGACGAATTCGTATTCGGTGTGCGAGTTGGGATGGCCATGCAGCAACGCCTGCCACATGGTGAATTTGTATAGATCGGTCTCCAGCAGGCTGCGGACGATGGGCTGACTCATTGGTTCTCCAAAAGGCATATTCCCATGATCTTACGCGATGCCGGGCAGATCAGTCGATCAGTGCGGCGCGGAAGTCAGCGCCCAGTCAAACAATCATGCGGGAGAGCGGAAAAACGACCGGCAAATGAACGGCGCCAGGCGGTTTTAGGGGCGGTGTAGACGCGGATCAGCCACCGGGTACAGGATTGCCTGCCGCTCACGCGCTTCCAGCTTGGTCGGAATCGGCCTAGCGGGCGGCGTTGGCCAGCAATTCGGGCAGCACGTCGCCCGCCTGCATCAACTGCATGCCGCGCGCCTGCATGGCCTTGAGGAAGTCCTGGTACGGCGCCTCGAAGCCGGTGACCGGACTCATACAGTCGGTGACCAGCACCAGCTTTTGCCCGGCCAGGTCGCCGAAGTGGTCGGCGATGTGCTCGACCGTGGCCTTGACGCAATGGCTGGCGGCCTCGCCCGCCACGTAGATTCGATCGGCTTCGGCCAGCGTGTTGACGAATTTGGTGTTGAACTGGGTATCGGGGTCGTCGGCGTACGGCACTTCCGCCATGACGGCGGAATAGTGCTCGGTCCACGGATTGGAGCCCTTGGCCAGCTTGGCGACGATGCCCAGCGACGCTTCCTCCCACGCGCCGTAGGCGGCGCGCACGTCGTCGTGGACGTTGTTGCCCCAGCTGCCGATCTCGCAATGCACCGGCCACACCATCAGCTTGTAACGGCCGGCGGCCTCTAGTCGATCCAGATAATTCAGCGCCAGCGGCAACCCGGCAGGATGGCGCGGCAGATATTTTTCGGCGCGCACGTCGGCCGCTTCGATCTGCGTGAACGGCGGCACCGGGGCGCCGTCACGGGCGATCCAGAACGTCGGGTGGGCGATATCGAAACGGTGGTGCGAGTCGAGCGTGACGCTGATGGCCGTCAGGCCGGCGCGGCCACGGTGGATCAGGCCGGCGAGGCGCTGCATGTCCTGGTGCGCGCCCGGCACCGGCAGCGCGGGCGCGCGCGGCTGGCGCGTGACCGGATCTTGCGGCAAATAACTGGCGGGCAGATCGCAAAAATCGTTTTGCGGATCGATAACCAGCAAATGCAGATGTCGTTTCATGTAAGGCTCCGTGGGGCAATGCCTTCCATAATACGCAGCAAAGAACAAGCCCCGCAAGCGGGGCCTGATTCGTTGGCGATAGTGTGGCTTATTTATGCCACACGCTTATGCGGCATTCGTCACGCCACCGGCCCTATGCTCGGTGCTCGGTGCTCGGTGCTCGATGCTCAGGCAACGATGGCATCGATATCGCTGCGGCCCTTGGCGATGGCCGTGGCCGCCGCTTCCTCGCCCATCGACACGCCTTCTGCGGCGATGAAGGTGACATCGGTCATGCCGAGGAAACCCAGCACGGCGCCCAGGTACGTGGTCAGGTGGTCGTAAGCCGCGCCCGGACCGCTGCTATAGACACCGCCGCTGGCGGTGAACACGTAGACTTTCTTACCGCCGACCAGACCTTGCGGGCCGTTGGCGCCATAGCTGAAGGTACGGCCGACGCGGGCGATATTGTCGATCCACGCTTTCAGGCCCGAGGTGACGGAAAAGTTGTACATCGGCGCGCCGATGACGATGATGTCGGCGGCCAGCAGCTCGTCGACCAGCGCGTCGGAGCCTTTGATCGCGTGCGCCTGGTCGGCGTTGCGCTGGTCCGGCGGCGTGAAGAACGCGCCCACCAGCTGTTCGGTCAGATGCGGCACCGGGTTGGCGGCCAGATCGCGGGTGACGATGGTGTCCGATGGATTGGCCGCTTGCCACTTGACAACGAACTCGCCGCCGAGCTGACGCGACAACGAACCGGTGTGACGCACGCTGCTATCGATATGAAGTAAGGTTGCCATGATGTGATCCTTTGAATGAGTGGGTTGCATGCATCATAGATCGGGTTTACTATCGATGAAATACTGTAAATTCCAATCATATTTATCGATTTTATCGATATAACGAGGTAACCATCATGCGAGATCCCGGCCATCCCTCCCTCGACCAGCTGCGCGTATTCATCGCCGTCATCGACCATGGCGGCTTCGCGCATGCGGCGCGGGCGCTGCACCGCACGCAATCGGTGATCAGCTACACGATCGCCAATCTGGAAGAACAGCTCAATGTCGAATTGCTCGACCGCAGCAAGCGCAAGCCCACGCTGACCGACGCCGGCAAGGCGCTGCTGGCCGACGCCCGCGCCGTCTCGCTCAAGGTGGACGGCATGCGCGCCCGCGCCAAGGCGCTGTCGGCCGGACTGGAGGCCGAAGTGTCGCTGGTGGTCGACGTGATGTATTCCACTTGCAAGCTGGTGCGCATCTTACATGCGTTTCAAAAGGAGTTCCCCACGGTGTCGATGCGGCTGCGCACCGAAGCGCTGGGCGCCGTCACGCAACTGGTCATGGACCGCACCTGCCATATCGGCGTGAGCGCGTGGATGCCGGGCACGCCCGATACCATCGAGCGCCAGAGCTGCGGCTTCGTGACGATGGTGCCGGTGGTCTCGCCCAACCATCCGCTGGCACAGATCGACGGCAAAATTCCCAACGCGGTGCTGCGCGAGCATACGCAGCTGGTGCTGACCGACCGCAGCACGTTGACCAAGGGACAGGATTTCGGCGTGGTGGCCTTGCGCGACTGGCGCTTGGGCGACCTTAGTTCCAAGCACGCGTTGCTGCGCAGCGGCATCGGCTGGGGCAATATGCCTATCGAGTTCATCCAGTGGGATCTGGACGCCGGACGCCTGGTGCAACTCGACATCAGCGAGGGCGTTTCGTTCAGCGCGCCGCTGTTTGTGATCCGGCGCGGCGACGAGGAGCCGGGGCCGGCCACGCGCTGGGTCATGCAGCAGTTTCTCGACATCGACAAGGAGTTGGCGGCGGGAGACGACGCCTGCGCCAAGTCGGCAACTGCTTTCGAGGGGTCCGGGCAGGGGTCCGGGCAGGCGGACGGCCCGGCCTCCAACGCGGCGCAGCATGTGCCGATCCACGCGGCCGGACATTATGTGGGCCAAGGACCCGGACCAGTGCCTGGCCAGGGCCAACGGCCGCTCGTGGAATCGGGCCACACGCCGATTCACATTCAGTTCCATCAGCGCAGCACCGCGCAGCCGCTGGCCACGGCTGCGCCCTCGCCCCTGCCGACCGCTCAGGAGTCGATAGCGCCTTCGCTTACTTTGCCTACGTCGCCTACTTCACGCCGGCGGCGCTGAGTTTGCCGCGCAAGCGGCTGATTTCCTCCGACAGATCGACCACCAGCGCGGCGACGTCGTCGCTGGCTTCGAAGTCGCGTTCGATCTGGCGCAGCCGGCGCGCGCGCACCAGGTCGGCGCTGGTGAAGCGCCAGGTCACGCAATCGTCCGACGCGCACTCCATCAGGATGCCGGTGCGCACCCGCTGCACCACCCAGTCGTGCTCGACGGCGCAGGCGCGCGCGAACTCTTCCATCGTCAGCGCGACCTCATCGATCAACACCGCCGTGAGGGGCGACTGCTCCATCGCCGGCTCCACAGCCTCTCCTGTAGCCTGTCCCATCACTCACCCTCCCGCGCGCGGATTGAACGCCAGCTCGCGCGCCATCGTTTGATACAGTTCGCGCGCCTTGTCGGTATTGGCCGGCGGCAGCACGACTTCCAATAGCAGGTACAAATCGCCGGCTTCCTTGCCGGGAATGCCGCGTCCGCGCAGCCGCAGCTTGCGCCCGCTTTGCGACCCGGCCGGCACCGACACGGTGACCTTGCCCGACGGCGTGGCCACCTCGATGTCTGCCCCCAGCGCCAGTTCCCACGGTGCCACCGGCACCGTCTCGAAGACGTCGCGGCCGTCGATACGGTAGCGCGGATTGGGGCGGAACTGAATTTCCAGATACAGGTCTCCCGGCCCGGCGTCGCCGCGCTGCCCCTGCCCGGACAAGCGCAACTGCTGGCCGGCGATGACGCCCTTGGGGATGTTGACGCTCAAGGTGCGCTCGCGCGTGACGATGCGGTCCTGGGCATCGCGCTCGGCCACCATCATGCTGATGTTGCGGGTGGCGCCATGGTAGGTGTCGGCCAGGTCGATGGCGATGGCGGCATGGCTGTCGTCGCCGCGCTCCGGCACATACTGCTGGCGCCGGCGCCCGCCCAGGTTGGCGAACAGATCGGCGAAGAAGTCGCTCGAATCGGGCTCGCCGAAGCCGCCGCCCATGCCGCCGCCGGGACCGGGCGCGCCGCCGGCGCCGCCGAAGCCGCGCCCCCAGTCCGGCGGCGGACGGAATTCCTGGCCGGCATGGTATTGGCGCCCGCGCCCGAGGTCGTCGTAGGCGGCGCGTTTTTCGGGGTCGCCCAAGACGCCGTAGGCCTCGTTGAGCTCCTGGGTTTTCTTTTGCGCGTCGGCTTCCTTGCTCACGTCCGGATGGTATTTCCGGACCAGCTTGCG
>DASVTJ010000169.1:0-1886 GCA_036387635.1 Duganella sp. | reverse complement strand
GGTGATCACCTACGCCAGCACGGCGTCGGCGCTCAAGGTGCTGCATCTGGTGCACGAGCTGGCGCCGACGCTGCCGGTGATCGTGCGCTCGCACGACGACACCGATCTGGACCGCTTGAAGGCGGCCGGCGCGGCCGAGGTGGTGCCGGAATTGATGGAAGGCAGTTTGATGCTGGCCTCGCACGCGCTGATCATGCTGGGCGTACCGCTGCGGCGCGTGGTGCACCGGGTGCAGGCCGCGCGCGAGGAGCGCTACGCGTCGTTGCGCGGCTTCTTCCACGGCGCCAGCGACGCCGGCGAGGATTCCGATCTGGAGCGGCTCCATTCGGTCACGCTGAACGGCGGCGCCACCGCCGTCGGCCGCGTGCTCGGCGAGATCGACGTGGCCGGCGCCGGCGCCGAGGTGACCACGATCCGGCGCGGCAAGGCCAGGCTGGACGTGACGCCGGAGACGCTGCTGGAGGCGGGCGACGTGGTGGTCTTGCGCGGCGTGGCCGACGCCGTCAACCGCGCGGAACACCGCCTGCTGCGCTAGCAACGCTAGCAAACGCTCCGGTCTGCACGCGGCATTGCCGCTCGCCGATGGCGCGCGGATCGTCCAGAACGGCCACCCGCTCGCGCAAGAAGTTAAGGATGCGTTGCGCGACGGGGCGATCCAGCTTTCCGAGCTGTTTCTCGGCGCTAGCTGAAATTTCAATCCGCCAGACCAAGCCGCGCCTCGACCTCGTTGAGAGAAGCGGTTTGCTCTTCTCCGGCACGGATGCGTTGGACGACCTGCTCGGCCAGATACCGATCCTCTAGATCGCCGAGATACTCCAGGATCGCTTCACGGGCATAAAACGACTTGCTGCGCCCGGTACGCTTAGCCAAATTGTCGAGCCGGGCCTCAATATCTTGCGGTAGGCGAATTGCAAGCATCGCGCGCTCCTCAGCTGGGTGTGAATGTGAACCATCGACTCCTTTGGAAGTATAGCAGTGGATTGGGTGTCTCCCGCACAAAGCTCAGGGAGCCCTTGGCGATGATGGCTTGCTTGGTCCTCACTGGCCCCAGCCGCCGGGCTGGATGGTGGTGTAGGGGCCGACGTAGACGGTGGACGGCGTGCCGGAGGGCGAGCAGCCGGCGCCGTTGGCGTGGCGCGCGGTGCCGCTACGGAACTCCGCGCCCGGCGTGGTCCAGATCTGCGTAACCGCCTCGGCCCCGTGCTTGGCCTTCAGGCACGCCATGAATTGCCAGTTGCAGTAGCGGTCGCGCGTGGAACCGAGGTACGGATGCGGCGCGTTGGGCAGCATCTCGGAGCAAGCCAGAGTGGATATGGATCGCCGGCTTGATCTCGTAGTGAATGGATCAGCCAACATTATGACGACTACCAGATCAGGCCGCGCTCGTCGGCGCGAAACTGACCACGCGATTGCGGCCGCCCTCCTTGGCCGCGTACAGCAAGGCGTCGGCCTGGGCGATCCAGTTGCGCGCGATGCCGACCGGGTCGCCCTCGTTGTCGGCCGGGTTCAGGCAGGCCACGCCGATCGACACCGTCACCGACAATTGCAGTTCCGGCGACAGCGCGATCAACGTGCCGGCCACGCTGGAGCGGATGCGCTCGGCAACGAAGGCGGCGCTTTCCAGATTGGCGTCGATCAGCAGCACGACAAACTCCTCGCCGCCGAAACGGGCCACCGCGTCCGACGTGCGCAGCTCGTTCTTGATGCGCATCGCCACTTCGCGCAGCACGTCGTCGCCGCCGCCATGGCCGGCGGTGTCGTTGACGCGCTTGAAGTGGTCGATGTCGATGTACATGAACGAGATCGGATAAGCCTGGCGCCGCGCGCGGGCGATTTCTTCGAGCAGCCGGCGGTCGATGTAGCGGCGGTTGTAAACGCCGGTCAGC
>DASVTJ010000168.1:0-7359 GCA_036387635.1 Duganella sp. | reverse complement strand
GCCGGTATCGCCATCGTCATGATGCCGTGGAAGATACTCGAATCGACGCAGGGCTATGTCTTCACGTGGCTGATCGGCTACTCGGCACTGCTCGGCCCCATCGCCGGCATCCTGATCGTCGACTACTACATGGTGCGCAAGACCCAACTGCATGTCGACGAGTTGTATCGTGAAAACGGCGCGTACTCTTATGGCAACGGCTGGAACATGGCGGCGCTGGTGGCCTTCGCGATCGGCGTGGCGCCGAATATCCCCGGCTTCCTCAACGCCGCCTTCCCGGCGTCGTTCCCCGACGTGGGTGACGGGTTCAAAACAATTTATACGTATGCCTGGTTCGTCGGAATCGCCATCGCCGCAGTGGTGTATGGGGTTATGATGAAGGGGAAGACGGTGCCCGCCGTGACGGCGCCCGCCCGCCCCTAAAGCTTGGCCATTCAAGAGATTCAGGAGATGTAAATGACAACTATCATTCGCGGCGGGACCGTCGTCAACGCCGACCGCGCCTTTCGTGCCGATGTGCTGTGCTACGGCGACAAGATCGTCGCCGTTGGCGAAAACCTGGAAGCGCCGGCGTCGGCGCGTGTAATCGACGCCGGCGGGCAGTATGTGATGCCGGGCGGGATAGACACCCACACCCATATGAACCTGCCCTTCATGGGCACCGTCACGCAGGACGATTTCTACACCGGCACCGCCGCCGGCCTGGCCGGCGGCACCACCACGATCATGGACTTCGTGATACCCGCGCCGAAGCAGAACCTGATCGAGGCCTACCACCAGTGGCGCGGCTGGGCGCAAAAAGCGGCGGGCGACTACACCTTCCACGTGGCGATCACGTGGTGGGACGAGACCGTGCACCGCGATATGGAACTCCTTGTGCGCGACCATGGCGTCAACAGCTTCAAGCACTTCATGGCGTACAAAAATGCCATCATGGCCGACGACGAAACGCTGGTGAAAAGCTTCCGCCGCTCGCTGGAACTGGGCGCCATTCCGACCGTGCACGCCGAAAACGGTGAACTGGTATATCAGCTGCAGCAGGATTTGCTGAAGAAGGGTTTGACCGGACCGAGTTCGCATCCGCTGTCGCGCCCTCCGGCGGTGGAGGCGGAGGCGGCCAACCGCGCCATCGCCATCGCCAATGTGCTCAACACGCCGGTCTACATTGTGCACGTGTCCTGCGCCGAATCGCTGGACGCCATCACCCGCGCCCGCGCCAGCGGACAGCGCGTGTATGGCGAGGCGCTGGCCGGCCATCTGGTCATCGACGAGAGCGTCTATCAGAGCGACGATCTGGAATACGCGGCGGCCCATGTCATGAGTCCACCGTTCCGCGGCAAGCATCACCAGGCCGCGCTGTGGCATGGTCTTCAAAGCGGCAACCTGCACACCACGGCCACCGACCACTGCACCTTCTGCGCCGAGCAGAAGGCGGCCGGCAAGGACGACTTCACCAAGATCCCGAACGGTTGCGGCGGCGTCGAGGACCGCATGTCGGTGGTCTGGGACGCGGGCGTCAACAGAGGCTTGCTGACGCCATCGGAATTCGTCAAGGTGACGTCGACCAACGCCGCGCAGATATTCAACATGTATCCGCGCAAAGGCTTGATCGCGGTTGGCGCCGATGCCGACATCGTGGTTTGGGACCCGGAAGGCACCCGCACGATATCGGCGTTGACGCAATTCGCCAAGGGCGGCTTCAATGTCTTCGAAGGCCGCACCGTGCGCGGCATCCCGAGCACCACGCTGGCCGCCGGTAACGTCGTGTTTCATCGCGGCGTGCTGATGGCGGTGGAAGGCGCCGGCCGCCATATCGATCGTCCCGCCTTCAAGGCCACCACCGCGCGTTAATCAAACAGGAGCAAGGGTATGAGTGAAATGCCGAGTGAAATGCGCATCAATGGCGACCGTCTGTGGGCGGCGCTGATGGAATTGGCCCAGATCGGCGCCACCCCCAAGGGCGGCGTCAAGCGCCTGGCGTTGACGGATCTAGACAAGCAGGGCCGCGATTTGGTGGTCGGCTGGGGCAAGGAAGCCGGCATGTCGATCACGATCGACCAGATCGGCAATGTCTTCATGCGCCGCGACGGCACCAACAACGCGCTGCCACCGATTATGACCGGTAGCCATATCGACACCCAGCCGACCGGCGGTAAATTCGACGGCAACTATGGCGTGCTGGCCGGCCTGGAAGTGGTGCGCACGCTGAACGATTTGAAGATCAAGACCGAGGCGCCGATCGAAGTGGCCTTCTGGACCAACGAGGAAGGTTCGCGCTTCGTGCCGGTGATGATGGGTTCCGGCGTGTTCTGCGGCGCCTTCAGCCTGGAGACGGCCTACGCGGCCAAGGACACCGAGGGCAAGACAGTCGGCGAGGAGCTGGCGCGCATCGGCTACATGGGCGACCAGGTGCCGGGGCAGCACCCGATCGGCGCCTACTTCGAGACGCACATCGAGCAGGGACCGGTGCTGGAGGATGCCGACAAGGTGATCGGCGTGGTGCCGGCGGTGATGGGACTTTCGTGGTACGACTGCGTCGTCAACGGCATGGAGGCGCACGCCGGCCCGACGCCGATGGGACTGCGCAAGGACGCCTTGCAGGTGTCGACGCGGATCATGCAGGAGGTGGTGGCCATCGCCAACCGCTATCCGCCGTACGGGCGCGGCACGGTAGGTATGGTGCAGGTGTTCCCGAACAGTCGCAATGTGATTCCGGGCGAAGTCAAATTCAGTATCGATCTTCGCAACGTCAATGATGAACTGCTCAACACCATGCGCGAGGAGATGCTGGCATTTATCGACAAGACGCGCGATGAAAGCGGCTTGCAGATTTCGATCGAGCGCGTGTCCTACTATCCGCCATGCCCGTTCCATCCGGACTGCGTGGACGCGGTGCGCAACGCCACCGCCAAGCTGGGATATTCGACGATGGACGTGGTGTCGGGCGCCGGCCATGATGCGATTTATGCGGCGC
Organism: Duganella sp.; assembly: GCA_036387635.1. Taxonomy (GTDB): domain Bacteria; phylum Pseudomonadota; class Gammaproteobacteria; order Burkholderiales; family Burkholderiaceae_D; genus Rugamonas. The sequence goes on along the minus strand of DASVTJ010000168.1, from coordinate 4,385 downwards.
GCCTGGCGCCATCTGGCATGATCTTCGTGCCGTGCAAGGACGGCATCAGCCATAACGAAATCGAGGACGCCAAGCCGGAGCATCTGGAAGCCGGCTGCAACGTGCTGCTGCACGCGATGCTGGAGCGCGCCCGCGTCGTTTGATAGCCCCGATGACCACAGATGCACAGCAGGCCTACCTCGATGGCAACCGGCGCATGGCCGTTGGCGACGCGATCGGCGCCGAGGAGTGCTTTTGGCGGGCCTTGGCGTTACAGCCGGAGCATGCCGGCGCGCGCGCCAATCTCGGGTACGTGAAGGAACTGCGTCACGAGTTGCTGGAGGCCGAATTCCACTACCTGCACGCGATTGCGCTGCTGCCGGATAACGCGCAGCTGTATCAAAACCTCGGCGTGCTGCTTCAGAAGGCCAAGCGCTTCGACGAGTCGGAGGCCGCCGCGCGCATGGCGCTGGATCTGGCGCCCGAGTCGCCGTCGGCCTGGAGCCAGTTGGGCGTGCTGCTCGCCTGCGTCGACCGCGAGCCCGAGGCCGAGCAGTGTTATCGGCGTGCGTTGGCGCTGGACGAGGACTATCCCAGGGCGCAGTTCAATCTCGCCTACATCCTGTTGCGACAGGGGCGGTTCGCCGAAGGCTGGCCGTTGCTGGAATCGCGCTGGCACTTCGACAATCTCACGCAGCCGTTCGACTGTCCGCCGTGGGATGGCGAATCACTTTCCGGCAAATCGGTGGTGATCGTGTCCGAGGCGGGGCAGGGCGATATGATCCACTTCAGCCGCTATGCCGCGCTGTTGAAGGACGCCGGCGCGTCGCGCGTCGCGGTGGTTTGTCCACCGGGCTTGCGGCGCTTGCTAGCCGGGCTCGATGGTGTCGATGAAGTCTACGTCCAGCATGGCGCGGTGCCGCTCAGCGGATGGGACTTCTGGACGCATCCGATGCGCTTGCCCGGCCTGTTCGGCACCGACGCGACTAATATACCTGGGGCGCCTTATCTGGCCGCCGATCCTGAACTGGCGCGCTATTGGCGCGGCCTGTTGCCGCAGCAAGGCCTGCGTGTTGGCCTGGTCTGGAAAGGCAACCCTCACTTCGAGAACGACGCCGAACGTTCGTTGCCTTCGTTGCATACGCTGGCGCCGCTGGCGGAGATAGATCACGATGGGATGCTGCATTTCGTCAGCCTGCAAAAAGGCGACGCGGAGGGCGAGGCGTTGACGCCGCCGGCGGGCATGAAGCTGCAAGCGATAGCGCCGCGTCTGCAGGACTTTGCCGACACGGCCGGCGTCATCGCCAATCTGGATCTGGTGATTAGCGTGGATACAGCGGTGGCGCATCTGGCCGGCGCGCTGGGCAAGCCGTGCTGGCTGCTGCTGCCGGCTTATCGCTGCGATTGGCGTTGGTTGACGCAGTGCGGCGACACGCCGTGGTATCCGTCGATGCGCTTATTTCGCCAGCCGCCGGGCGGCGGTTGGGCGCCGGTAATCGCCGACGTGGCGTCTGCGCTGCGGCTGATGCTTCGATCTGAATCACGTAGGGCGGATTAGCCAAGCGTAATCCGCCACTCCGCTTAAGCCTTGTAGTTGCGCAGGAAGTCGAGCAGCACGTTTGCGGCGATGTCGGCGTCATCCGCCGTCATCGTCTCCAGCGGATTGTGGCTGATGCCGCCGTTGCCGCAGCGCGTGAACAGCATCGCGACGTCGGTAATCGCGGCCATCGCCATCGCATCGTGGCCGGCGCCGGACAGCAGATCGAAGCGCGGCAAGCCGGCGCGCTCGATGGCTGCGCCCAGCTGGTCCATCAAACGCGGCGCACATGGCGCCGCCGACGCATCCACAATTTGCTGAACGCTGAACTCCACCTGACGCCGCGCACAGATCGTGGCGATGCCACCCAAGACATCCCTGACGGCCGCCAACCGCGCCACATCGTCGGCGGCGCGAATATCCAGCGACAGATTGCATGCGCCAGGGATGACATTGACCGAGCCGCCCGGCACCTGCAACTGCCCGACCGTCCCGACCAGCGCCACCCCTTGCGCGCAACGCTGCTCGACCAGCAGCACGATTTCCGCCGCCGCCGCCGCCGCGTCCCTGCGCATCGACATCGGCGTGGTCCCGGCGTGGCTGGCAAGGCCGGTCAACTCCACCAGATAGCGTGAGCTGCCGGCGATCGCCGTCACCACGCCGAGGGCCAGGTCGCGCTCCAGCAGCACCGGGCCTTGTTCGATATGAACCTCGACAAAGCCGAGCAGCTGCGCCGGATCGCGCGCGATACCGGGAATGCTCTCCACATCGTGACCGGCCGCCAGCAGGGCCTCGCGCATGGTGACGCCGTCGGCGTCCGTCTGGTCCAGCAGCGACAGGTCGAAGCGCCCCGTCACCGCGTTACTGCCCAGGAAGGTGCTCTTGAAGCGCACGCCTTCTTCTTCCGCGAAGCCGACGATCTCGATGTGAAACGGCAGCTTTTCGCCGCGCTGGTGCAGATGGCGCACGACGGCGATCGGCAGCAGGATGCCCAGGCGGCCGTCGTACTTGCCGCCGTTGCGCACCGTGTCGTAGTGCGACCCCGTCATCAGCGTCTTGGCGCCGGCGTCGTCGGAGCGGTACACGCCGACCACGTTGCCGACGGCGTCGATATGCGTCTCCATACCCGCTTCGCGCATCCAGTCCGCCAGCTGCGCGGCGGTGCGGCGGTGGGCTGGCGTCATGTAAGCGCAGGTCAGGTCGAAATCCTCACTGCCGTCATTGTCGCTGTCGCTCCAGGCGCCGATCGTTTCGCACCACTGCATGATCGCCGGGCCGAAGTCCAGGGGCAGGCCCAGCAGGTCGTTCAGGCGGATTTCCGCGATGCGTTTAATCTGGCGCAGGCACTCGGCGATTTCGTCGGCGCGCTGGTTCTTCAAGCGGCGCGAGAAGGTGGCGATGATGTGGCGCCGCGTCAGCCCCTGTCCGTCCGGACCTTTGACGGCGAGGATGAAGGGGAAGCCGAATTTGGCGTTGTAGTCGGCATTGAGCTTATGGAGCGTTTCGAATTCCCCTGCGCTGCACAGGTGCAGGCCGGACTTGGCCTGTTCGCTGCTCGATTCGGCGGTCAGCTGGCCGGCGACGGCGGCCTTGCCCGCCAACTCCGGGTGTTCGCGGATCAGGCCCAGTTGTTCGTCGAGCGACGCCGCGCTGACTACTCCCTGCAACGCCAGCTTGAGCGCGGTGGCGGTGGCGAAGGGCCGCTGCGCCGCCGCCCGTTCCGGTATCCACGGCGAGTGCTCGTAGATGCCGCGCAGGTGCTCGATAAAGGTGGCGGTGTCGCAGCTGTTTAAATCGGAGAGTATGGTCATGGCGTGGTATCCGGTATCGAACCGTCATGATAACCCGCCATTGGTTGCGCGATATACGCGGTGTGCCGTAAGCTATATATGCCCTGGATTACTTCTGAATCAAGGCCTTGGCCGCGTCGGCGACCTGCTCGCGCAGCCATTTGTGTTCCGGCGCCTGATGTACGCGCTCGTGCCACAACTGATAGAAGCGCATCGCCGGGAACTTGACCGGCACCGTGTAGGTTTTCAGCGCCATCTGTTTTTCGTAGTAGCGTACGAACTGGCGGCCGGTGGTCAGCATCAGGTCCGTCTGCGTCAGCATGTAGGGAATCAGGCCGAAGTAGGCCGATTCGACGACCACGTTGCGCTGCATGCCCTGGCGTTCCAGATAGTCGTCGATGACACCGTGGTAGCCGGGCAGGATCTGCGTCGGCGCCACATGGGGCAGGGTCAGGTAGTCGCTGATTGTCATGGCGTCGCTGGCGGTGCGCAGCGCGTATGGACAATCTGCGCGCATCACGCAGATGATCGGGTCTTCGAACAGCTTGGACATGTGCAGGTGTTCGGGCGGCTCGTCCCAGTTGGCGATCACCAGGTCCATGTCGCCGTCCGACAGCAGCCGCACGTAGTCGACGCCCGGTCCCAGGCTGTGGATTTTCACGCGGCTGTTGGGAGAGCCGCGCCGCAGCAGCGCCACAAGATTGGGCAGGAACTGGCTGTCCAGATAATCCGGCGCGGCCACATGGAAGGTGCGCGCCTCTTCCTGCGGGATGAAGGGCGTCTTCTTGAGGAACAGGTTTTCGGTCTCGTCGAGAATGCGCTTGGCCGGTATCAGCAGGCTTTCGCCGTGCTGGGTCGGTACCATGCCGCGCGCGCCGCGCACCAGCAGCGGATCGCCGGTCAGCTCGCGCAGCTTGCGCAGCGAGGCCGAGATCGAAGGCTGCGGCTGATTCAGTTTGAGCGCGACGCGGGAGACGTTTTTTTCGACCAGCAGCAGGTAGAGAATGCGGATCAGATGAAGATCCAGGTGTTGCGGCAGGGCGGGCATGAGACGATATGCGAATGAATTGGTTATACGG
>DASVTJ010000167.1:0-3442 GCA_036387635.1 Duganella sp. | reverse complement strand
AACAAGTGGGCTCGGTCGAGATTCCACAAGAGGCATTCCTGGCAATCTTACAAGTGGACGATAAATGAACCTGCAAGTGATCTTGGGTAATTTCGCTTTAATCCTGTTCGTGCTGATGGTGATCACGGGCGTGATCTGGTTCCTTGACGTGTTCTACCTGGTCAAGCAGCGCCGTGCCGCCGCCGACCGCGCGCTGGCCGAGTACGACGCGCGCAACGCCAAGCTGACCGCCGACGGCATCAAAGTCGACAACAACAGCAACCGCGCCGCGATCGAGGCGGGCATCCTGCGCCAGCCGGTGTGGATCGAGTACTCGGGCAGCTTCTTCCCGGTGATCGCGCTGGTGTTCGTGTTGCGTTCGTTCCTGTACGAACCGTTCAAGATCCCGTCGTCGTCGATGGTGCCGACCTTGCTGGTGGGCGATTTGATCCTCGTGAACAAGTTCACCTACGGCATCCGTTTACCTGTGCTGAACAAGAAGATTATCCAGATCAACGATCCGCAGCGCGGCGACGTGATGGTGTTCAAATATCCGCGCGATATGAGCCAGGATTACATCAAGCGCGTGGTTGGCGTGCCGGGTGATAAAATTACGTATGAAAACAAGCGCTTGACGGTCAACGGCGTGGAAGTGAAGTACACCGCGCTGCCGGATTACCTGGACGAGGAGCGCCTGGTCTACAACAAGCAGTACCAGGAAGGGTTGACCGGCGTCACCCACCGCATTCTGAACAGCGAACGCGCGCCGACGTTGAATCCGGCCGAAGTGCAGCAGTTCCCGTTGAAAGAAGAGTCGTGTACCTACACGTATGAAAGCTTCACGTGTGTCGTGCCGAAGGGTAATTACTTCATGATGGGCGATAATCGCGATAACAGCCTCGACAGCCGTTACTGGGGCTTTGTCCCGGATAAGAACATTGTTGGCAAAGCATTCTTCGTCTGGATGAACCTGGGTAATCTGCGCCGCATCGGCAGCATCCAGTAACGCCGGCAAGGCGCGGTGGGGCCGAAAGGGACTAACATGCAAACAGCACGACGACAGCGCAGGCAACAAGGTGTGTCCCTGGTCGGGCTGATCGTGGTATTGGGCGTGCTGGGCTTTGCCGGCGTGCTGGCGATGAAGATCGTGCCCACTTACACCGAGTATCGGGCGATCCAGAACGCCATCGTCACCGCCAAGGCGGTCGGCGGCAATTCGGTGGTCGAGGTGCAAAAGGCGTTCGACGCCAGCGCCACCACCGGCTACATCAGCTCGATCACCAGCCGTGATCTGGTCATCGCCAAGGAAAACGGCGAGATGGAAGTCAGTTTCGCCTACGAAAAGAAAATCCCGCTTGCCGGCCCGGCCAGCCTGTTGCTCGAATACCAGGGCACCACCGCCAAGTCCGGCTTGCCGGCCACGGCGGCCAAGATCGATCAGTGAGTTGGCCACAACAACCGCTCAGCACCGCCGACTAATACAAAGCGTTTATACGACGTCACACAGAACCGAACAAACAATGAATCTTCAGTTATTGCAAACCCGTTTAGGCTATACGTTCCAGGATGCTGGCCTGCTGCAGCAAGCCTTGACGCACCGTAGCCACAGCAGTTTGCATAACGAACGACTGGAATTTTTGGGCGACTCGATCCTGAACTGCGTGGTGGCCTCGATTTTGTACGAGCGCTACGTGACCATCGACGAGGGCGACCTGTCGCGCTTGCGCGCCAACCTGGTCAAGCAGCAATCGCTGTTCGAAATCGCCCAAAAGCTGGAACTGTCGCAGTTCCTGCGCCTGGGCGAGGGTGAGCTGAAATCGGGCGGCTTCCGCCGTCCGTCGATTTTGGCCGACACGCTCGAGGCGCTGTTGGGCGCCATTTTTTTGGATGGCGGCTTCGAGCCGGCGCGCGACACGATCCGCGCCTTCTACATTCCGATCCTCGACACCGTCGACCCGCAAACCCTGGGCAAGGATGCCAAGACCTTGCTGCAGGAATTCTTGCAAAGTAAGAAGATTTCGCTTCCGCTGTACAATGTGGTGGCCACCCATGGCGCCGCGCACAGCCAGGAATTCGAGATTGAATGCCTGGTGCCCAAGCTGGGCGTTCAGGTTTACGGACGCGGCGGCAGCCGCCGCGCCGGCGAACAGGCCGCCGCCAAGCTGGCGCTGGAAGTGGCCGAGCAAGCGCTGCTGAAGACGCCCGCCGCCGCCCGCAAGGCCAAGCCGCGCGCCGCCCAGCTCAAGCTGGCCGGCATCGCCACCGTGCAGAGCGAAGCCGGCGGCGAGCAGTCGGCGGCATCGTCCGCATCGTCTGCTGCCGCGCCGGCCAAGGCGGCGAGCAAGTAATTGGCCGGCCGATCGGCCGCCGCAACACCCGCGTGCATTACGATAAGCACCAAGCAATAAGCCACAAGCGATATGCACTAAGCGATAAGCGCAACACCATACTCTGAAGCGATATAGCATGACTACCGAAACGACCCCCGCCAACTTCCGTTGTGGCTATATCGCCATTGTCGGCCGCCCCAACGTGGGCAAATCGACGCTGATGAACACGCTGATCGGCGCCAAGGTCAGCATCACGTCGCGCAAGGCGCAGACGACGCGCCACCGCATCACCGGAATCCAGACCTTGCCCGACGCCCAGTTCATTTACGTTGACACGCCGGGCTTCCAGACCCGCCACGCCAACGCGCTCAACAAGACGCTCAACAAGACCGTCACCAACACCTTGATCTCGTCGGATTTGATCCTGTACGTGATCGAGGCGGGCACCTTCGGCCCGGCCGACCAGCAAGTGCTGGACCTGCTGCCGACCGAAGTGCCGGTGCTGCTGGTGATTAACAAGTCCGATCGCGTCAAGGACAAGGCGGTGCTGCTGCCGTTCGCCCAGCAGGTCGCGGCCAAGTTCAACTTCGCCGCCATCGTGCCGGTGTCGGCCAAGCTGCGCTTCCAGCTCGACGGACTGGAAAAAGAGATCAAGCGCTTCCTGCCGGAGAACCAGCCGATCTTCGGACCGGACGATATCACCGACCGCAGCGAGAAGTTCCTGGCGTCGGAAATCGTGCGCGAAAAACTGTTCCGCTTTGTCGGCGACGAGCTGCCGTACACCAGCACCGTGCTGATCGAGCAGTTCGAGCAGGAGGGCGACCTGCGCCGCGTGTTCGCCGCCATCCTGGTCGAGCGCGACACGCACAAGTCCATGATCATCGGTAACAAGGGCGCGCGCTTGAAGGAAGTGTCGACGCAAGCGCGCCTGGACATGGAACGGCTGTTCGGCGGTCCGGTCTACCTGGAGATCTGGGTCAAGGTCAAATCCGGCTGGGCCGACAACGAAGCCGGTTTGCGCGCCTACGGCTACGAATAAAAGAGGACCGATGTCCACCACCACGCAAGACGGCTCGTCCAATGTCGACGTCGATGCCGCGGAGGCGCCGCTTGAGGCGGCGCCCGACGCGGAG
>DASVTJ010000166.1:0-5371 GCA_036387635.1 Duganella sp. | reverse complement strand
GCTGGCGCTGTTCTTCGGCGCGCTGGGGCTGACGGCGATCACCGACAACGCCGCGCTGACCTATCTGGGCTCGCTGATCGAAGGCATTTCGGACGCGTCCAAATACATGCTGGTGGCCGGCGCGGTGGCCGGCGGCGGCCTGACCGTAATCGCCAACGCGCCCAATCCGGCCGGCGCCTCGCTGCTGCGGCGCGGCTTCAACGACGAATCGATCGGCGCGCTCGGCCTGTTGCTCGGCGCGCTGGGGCCGACGGCCGTGGCGGCCGCCGCCTTCCTGCTGCTGTAGTTGCTGTAGTTAGCTCAAGCCCGGCGGCGGCGCGCCACGAAGCCCACGCCCGCCAAGCCGGCCAGCAGCATGGCGTAGGTTTCCGGTTCCGGCACCGCCGTGATGACGACCTGGTGCAGGAACGCGCCGCGATTATCGCCGCCGAAGTTGTGGAAGCTGAAGTTGTAGACGCCGGAGCTGGCCGGGGCGAACGTCAGCGTCCTGGTCGAGATCTGCTCGGATTGGCCGATCACGTAAGTCTGGCGGGTGGTGCCGAAGGTCACCTCGACCGTGTCCGAACCCCAGCCGCGCTGGTTGCCAGCGATATCGAAGTCCAGCGTATAGATCGCGCCGGCGCTGGCCGTGAAGCTGTTGCTCAACACGCCGGCGCGCTTGGTCGAGCCGTCCAGGTCGACATAGCGGCCGTGGCCCGGCATTTCATTGTGCACGAAACCCTGGCCGTCGATGTCGACGGTGCCGTTGGCCACGGTCCAGCCGTGGACGAAATGGGTGGCATTGTTGCCGGCACGATCGGCGTCGAAATCGTCCGAGAAGATGGTGACGGCGGCGTGCGAGGCGGCCGCCGCGCCCAGCATGGCGGCGGCGAGCAATTACGGATATACATTGGGCATCCTTATTTTTATTGAAAAAGTATCGTCGTCGCGATATGCCCTAATTATACCAAGAGGAAACTTTTATTTCAATAAAATAATTAAAATGAATGTAGATCAACGCGCGGGCGCGCGGTGTTGGCGGCCGAAAAACTCCAGCATCATTTTGGTGGCGTCGGGGCCGGCCTTGGCGTTGTAGGCCAACGCTTCGTCGCCGCCGCTCCAGGCGTGCTCGAGCTGCTCGATCTGCGCCACCCGCAGCAGCAGTTTGCGGCCGTCATAAAAGTCGCGTATCTGGTGGGCGTTATGGCGCCCGCCGCGCCCCTGCGACTTGAGCGTGATCTTCGGCTGCGCCACCGCGCCAATGCCGTTGAAGGCCATGCTCTGGCGCGCAAGCTGGGTTTGGTTGATCGGGCGCACCACGCTGTCGCCCTCGCCCTGGATCGAGATCGTCGGCATGCCGGGGAACTGCGGCTGGCGCGCCAGCACTTCGCGCACCGCCATGTCGGCGCGCACGCCGCCGCCGTGGCGCATGACGCCGAGCGCGCCAATGCTGCTGTGGCCGGAACCGTAGACGGGGCCGGAATGCATGCCCACCGCCGCGAACAGGCGCGGGTGGTTCAGCGCGACGATGTTGGCCATGCCGGCGCCGGCCGAGATGCCGGCGATGTAGATGCGCGAGCGGTCGATCGGATGCTCGGTGATGACCTTGTTGACCATGCCGACGATGATCGGCACGTCGCCGCCGCCCTCCTGCGTGGCGCGGTCGTACCACTTCCAGCAGCGCTGCGCGTGCGAGCTGACCGGCTGCTGCGGATAGAGCACGGCGTAGCCCATCTGCTCGGCCCATTGGTTCATGCGCGTGCCCTGCGCGAATTGCGTGGCGGTTTGCTGGCAGCCGTGCAACATCACCACCAGCGGCAGCCCCAGGCGCGCGGCCTGGTCGGGGACGTTGTTGGGGAGATACAGCCAGTAAGACATGCGTTGCGCGGGCGCGCCGACGCCGGCGGGCATGGCGTGGTGCGACGCCAGCCACCTGCCCGGCGCGGGCGGCGTCTGCGGTGTGGGAGCGGCGCGGGAGGGCGCCGCGCGCGCACTTGCAGCGCTCTTGACGGCGGCCGCACGCGGCGCGGCCGACCTGGCGGCGGCAACTTTGACCGGCTTGACGCCCACCGCGCCCGCCACCTTGGGCACCTTGGGCGCAGCCGCCTTGGCAACCTTGGGCGCGACCACGTTGGCGACCTTGGCGACCTTGGTCGCCGGCGCCCGTTTGCGCTTGGGCGCGGGCGGCGTGGCGGCCTTGAACAGCGCCGTCATCAGCTTGTTGACCGACTTACCCTGTCGGGTACTCGTACGCACCAAGCTGCGCAGCAAACCAGCGGCACTCTTCATCGATAGACCTCCTGTTGCAATAAAGTCTACATGGAAAAGCACCGAAGTTTGCGTTCGCCAACGCGCTTAGCGCAACATTGACTCCCACACTTTTTGCAGACGCTTGGCCGACACCGGCATCGGCGTGCGCAGTTCCTGGGCGAACAGCGACACCCGCAACTCTTCCAGCATCCAGCGGAACTCGGTCATTTTCGGATCGGTGTTCTTGCCGGCCGACTTGTCCTTGTTGGCGCGCTGGTACAACGTCGCCACCGACTGCCATTCGGCCATCAGCTTGGCGTCGCGCGCCGGATCGCCGCGCAGCTTTTCGATGCGCACGTTGATCGCCTTCAGGTAGCGCGGGAAGTGCGCCAGCTGGCTGTATTCGTTTTCCGACAGGAACCGTTTGTTGACCAGTCCTTGCAACTGGGCTTGCATATCCGCCGCAGCGGCGGCCGGCAGCCCTTGCAAGCGCTTGGGCAAACCATGGAATTCGGTCAACACTTGCGACAGCAGGCGCGCGATCTCGTTCACCAGCAGCACCAGGCGCGACTTGCCCTCGTCCTTGCGCTTGTTGAAACCGGCGGCATCGACCGGCAACGGATCTTGCAGGCAGGCGATATCGAGCGCCTTGTTGATGATCTGCTCGCGCAGTTCCTCCTGCGTGCCCATGCTCATGAACTGCATGCCCATTTGCTGCAAGCCGGGGATGCCCTTTTCGATGAACTTGATCTGGTCCTTCATTTGCAGCGCGAACAGCCGGCGCAGGCCGATCCGGTGCGTGCGCGCGGCAACGGTCGGATCGTCGAATACCTCCAGGTCGCAGTGCGTGCCCTTGTCGACCAGCGCCGGGAAGCCGATCAACGTCAGCTTGCCCTGGACGATTTCCAACAGCTCGGGCAGTTCGCCGAAGGTCCAGCTGGTAAGGCCCGTCAAGGTGATGCCGCTGGTGGCGCTGGCCGCTTCCTTTGCGCCGCCACCCTTGCCCGATGACGCGGCGGCCGCCGTGCCCCCGCCACCCGCGCCACGGCCGGCGCCGGCGCCCGACGCTCCCGAAGACGACGAGGCCGATGCGGACGCCGATCCCGCCGCCCCGCCGTTGCCGCCGGCCGCGCGCGCCGACGCCGGCGGCGTGCCGCCGCCGGTGCCCAGCGCGCGCAGCGTCACCCCTTGGGTGCCCGACGTCTCGGCCATCTTCTGGAAGCTCTCGCGCGCCTGCGCGCCGAATTCGGCCTGCAAGGTGGCCAGGTTGCGGCCCATGTCGAGCTGGCGCCCGTGCTCGTCGATCACCTTGAAATTCATGAAGTGGTGCGCCGGCAGCGTCTCGGGCTTGAAGTCGGTGGTCAGCACCGAGATCGTGATGCGGGCGCGGATGTCGGCGATGATCGCGTCGATCAAGTCGCCCCGCCCGAAGACGCCCTCCTCGTTCACGCGCTCGCAGAACTTGGCCGCGTAGTCGGGCAGCGGCACGCAGTGGCGGCGCAGCTTTTGCGGCAAGGACTTGAGCAGCAGATGCACCTTCTCTTTCAACATCCCCGGCACCAGCCACTCGCAGCGCTCGCGCGGCAGCTGGTTCAGCGCGTACAGCGGCACGGCCATCGTCACGCCGTCGCGCACGCTGCCCGGTTCGAAGTGGTACGTCAGCGCCATTTCCAGCCCGGTCACCGACATCATCTTCGGGAACAGGTCGGTCGTCACGCCGGCCGCCTCGTGGCGCATCAATTCGTCGCGGTTCAGGTACAGCAGCTTCGGCTCGGCGGCGGTGGCGTCCTTGTGCCACTTTTCGAAGCCGGCGCCGTTGACCACGTCGGCCGGAATCAGCTTGTCATAAAAAGCGGCGATCAACTCGTCGTCGACCAGCACGTCGAGCCGGCGCGACTTGTGCTCGAGGTTTTCGATCTCCTTGATCAACTTGTGGTTGTGCGCGAAGAACGGCGCGCGCGTTTCATAATCGCCGCCGACGAGCGCGTCGCGGATGAAGATTTCGCGCGCCTCGACAGGGTTGTGCAGCGCATAGTTGATGCGGCGCTGGCTGTACACCACCAGCCCGTACAAGGTGGCGCGCTCGGACGCGCTGACCTGCGCCGTGCGTTTTTCCCAGCGCGGCTCGCCCCACGATTTTTTCAGCAGGTGGCCGCCGACCTTCTCCAGCCACTCCGGCTGGATCTGCGCGATGCAGCGCGCGTACAGGCGCGTGGTGTCGACCAGTTCGGCCGCCATGACCCACTTGCCCGGCTTTTTTAGCAGCGACGAACCGGGCCAGATGTTGAACTTGATGCCGCGCGCGCCCAGGTAGCCGGCGCCCGGCTCGTCCTCGGCCTTGAAGCCGATGTTGCCCAGCAGGCCGGTGAGCAGCGCCAAGTGCAGGTTCTCGTACGTGGCCGGCGTTTCGTTGACGCGCCAGCCCTGCTCCTTGACGATGGTGAGCAATTGCGAGTGGACGTCGCGCCACTCGCGCAGGCGCAACTGCGACAGGAAGTTGGTGCGGCAGTTGTCCATCAACTGGCGGTTGGTTTTCTTGTGCTCGATGGCGCCTTCGAACCACTTCCAGATCTTCAGGTAGCTGAGGAACTCGGAGCGCTCGTCGGCGAACTTCTTGTGCGCCTCGTCGGCCGCCTGCTGGTGCTCCATCGGGCGGTCGCGCGGGTCCTGCACCGACAAGGCCGAGGCGATGATCAGCACTTCGTCGAGGCAGACGTTATCCAACGCGGCGAGGATCATGCGGCCCACGCGCGGGTCCAGCGGCAGCTTGGCGAGCTTGTTGCCCAGCGGCGTGAGCTGGTTGTATTCGTCGACCGCGCCCAGTTCCTGCAGCAGCTGGTAACCGTCGGCGATGGCGCGCGCCAGCGGCGGCTCGATGAACGGGAACGTCTCGACATCGGTCAGGTGCAGCGACTTCATGCGCAGGATGACCGACGCCAGCGACGAGCGCAAAATTTCCGGCTCGGTGAACTTGGGCCGCTGCAGGAAATCCTGTTCCTCGTACAGGCGGATGCAGACGCCGTCGGCGACGCGCCCGCACCGGCCGGCGCGCTGGTTGGCGGCCGATTGCGCGATCGCCTCGATCTGCAGCTGCTCGACCTTGTTGCGGTAGCTGTAGCGCTTGACGCGCGCCAGGCCGGCG
>DASVTJ010000165.1:0-2181 GCA_036387635.1 Duganella sp. | reverse complement strand
TTGCTTGTCGGGCGTGATGTTGGTCGAGTAGATGATGCCGTGGCCGCTGTCGATGGGCAAGCCGCCGGCAAAGGCCGGCTTGCCGGGCGCGCTGTGGCAAGCGATACAGTCGCCCACGCGCGCCAGGTAGGCGCCGCGCTGGGCCAGCTTCTGCGCCGGCGTGGCGCTGGCCTCAGCGGCGGCCGGGGCCGGGGCGGGTGCTGGCCGGGCGACGGGCGCGCCGGCGGCGGTGGTGGCGGCAAGCGGCGTTGGCGCCGAGGTAGTGGCGGCGGCAGTGGCGGCGGCGGCATTGATGGCGGCCGGTGCGCCGGCCGCGCCGGCAACCGCGCCGGCGATGGTCACGCCGACGGCGGCGGTGAGGAGGTGCGTTAATATTTTCATCGCGTGGGTGCTCATGCCTGGACCAGCGGTCCGGGGTTTTTCAGGTACTGTTGTTTGATCGCCTCGGCCGCGAACAGCGTGATGGCGCCGATCATGGACGTCGGGTTGGCCTGGAAGTTTTGCGGGAATGCGTTGCCGCCCGGGACGAAGACGTTGTGCACGTCCCACGACTGCGTGTAGCGGTTGAGCGCCGAATCGCGCGGCGACGTGCCCATGATGGCACCGCCGACGTTGTGCGTGGAAACGTACTTGGTGATGTCCCAGTGCGAATCGAGGCCGAGGAAATTTTCCGACATGGCGTCCGGCTTGAGTTCCTTGGCGATGTCGAGCACGATGCCGCGCAGGTGGCGTTGCAGCTTGAGTTCGTTCTGGCGCCAGTCGAACGTCATGCGCAGCAACGGCTGGCCCCACGGGTCCTTATAGTTTGGATCGAGGTCGAGGTAGTGGCCGCGGTAGGCCATGCAGCTGGTCGAGATGCTGACCTTCATCGAGTGTCCGTACCAGTCGACCATGCCTTCCTTCCAGCCCTTGCCCCAGGCGGGCGTGCCCGGCGGCAGCGCGGTGCCGATCGGCGCGCCGCTGGCCTGCGAGCTGTGGATCTTGGCGCCGCCGATGAAGCCCAGACCTGGTCCGTCGAAGTTGCCCGGCGAGATGTCGTTGAACATTTCACCGGTGGCGCCGGCGGTGGCGAACGGATTGAAGTTCTTGTCCTTGAAAAACAAGGTGGCGTCGCCGTTGCTGAGGAACGCATAGTTGCGCCCGACCACGCCCTGCTCGGTGACCGGGTTGTACGGCTCGCCGATGCCCGACAACAGCATCAGGCGCACGTTGGCGAACTGGAAGCTGCTGAGGATGACGATCTTGGCCGGCTGGAACACTTCGCGCTCGTGCTCGTCGATGTAGGTGACGCCTTTGGCGGTTTTCTTGTCGGCGTGCAGGTCGACGCGGATGACGTTGGCGTGCACCTTGTAATCGAAGTTGGGCATGCGCTTGACGACGTCGAGGATCGTGGTCTGGGGCGACGCCTTCGAATAATTCAGGCACGGGTACTTGCTGCAAAAGCCGCAGTAGTTGCACGGTGCCAGCTGGGCGCCGTACGGATTGGTCCACGGCTGGCTGACGTTGGCCGACGGATTGGGAAACGGGTGGTAGCCCATTTTCTTGACGGTGGCGGCGAACATCGAGCTGTTGAGCGTGTCGTGCAACGCCGGCAGCGGGAACGGGTTCGAGCGCGGGCCTTCGAACGGATCGCCTCCCGGCTGGATCTCGCCGTTGAGGTTGCCCGTGACGCCGGACGCGCCGCAAATCTTGTCGAACTTGTCCAGATGCGGCTCGATCTCGTCCCACGTGAACGGGAAATCCTTGATGCGCATGTCGGGGTCGAGGATGCCGCGCTTGTAGGCATGGTCGGCGTAGGTCTTGAGCTTGATGTCGTGCTGGGTTGGGCGGATCAGCACGCCGGTCCAGTGCAGGCCGGAACCGCCGACGCCGTTGCCGGGCACGAACGCGCCCCATTTGCGGGTCGGCACCGCCGTCTCGCCGGTGTTGTAGCGCACCGTCAGCGCCGCCTCGCGCGGCGTGACGAACACCTTGTTGCGGATCGCGTAGGCGTACTGGTCGGCTGGCTTCGGATAGGCGAAGTCTTCCGGCGGACGATCGGGGCCGCGTTCGAGCGCGCGCACCTTCAAGCCTTCTTTGGCCAGTTCGATGGCCATGATGGAGCCGGCCCAGCCGAGGCCGACGATGACGACGTCGACGTCGTCGTTAGTGATTGTTTGCATAAATTACCTGGAGAAGAGG
>DASVTJ010000164.1:0-8015 GCA_036387635.1 Duganella sp. | reverse complement strand
ATTCGATTCGTACAGAATCAATTCACGCTCGACCAGAATCGGCACCTGACCATACGGATTCATGGTCGAGATATCTTCCGGCTTGTTGAACAAGTCGACGTCGCGCACTTCAAAGTCCATGCCTTTTTCGAACAGGACCAGGCGGCAGCGCTGCGAAAATGGGCAGGTTGTACCCGAGTAGAGAACCATCATATTTTGTAGTTCCTTAAAAACTAAGGGGGTGACGCCGCGAACGGATCACCCCGGATCGATCGTCCGCCGGTGAGGGCGGACATCGCAAACACGAGCGCCGGACCAGCCGGCGCTCTCTATTATTTAACTTCTTTCCAGTACGACGCGTTCAGGCGCCATGCCACCAGGACGAACAGGGACATGAACAATACCACCATCACGCCCAACTTTTTGCGGGTCTGCGCCGCCGGCTCCGCCATCCACTCCATGTAACCGACCAGGTCGGCCACCGCAGTGTCGAATTCCAACTTGTTCATGCTGCCGGCCTTGACCTGTTCGAAACCGCCGAACTGGTGCGTCATTTTGCCGGGCGCGTGCGGATCCTCCACCTCGACCATCTTGATTTTCTGCACGCCTTGCAATTCCCACAACACGTGCGGCATCGCCACGTTTTCCAGCACCCGGTTGTTCCAGCCGGTCGGCCGAGTGTCGTCCTGGTAAAAATTGCGCAGGTAAGTATACAGATAGTCGCCGCCTGTGCCGGCGCCGGACGATTTGGCGCGCGAGATGACCGACAGATCCGGCGGTACCACGCCGAACCAGACCTTGGCATCCTTCGGATGCATGGTGGTGGTCATCATTTCGCCGACCTTCTCGCCGGTGAACAACAGGTTGGCCTTGATCTGGTCGTCGGTCAGGCCCAGGTCCTTGAGGCGGTTGTAGCGCATCGACGACGCATTATGGCAGTTCAGGCAGTAGTTGACGAACAACTTGGCGCCGTTTTGCAGCGCGGCCATGTTGTTCGAGCGATCCGGCGCCTTGTCGAGCGCGACGTTGCCTTCGTTGGCGAACGCCAGGGCCGGCAGCAGGGCCAGCGCGGCAAGCAATTTCTTTGCAAAATTCATGTCATGTCCTTTGGGTACTTTAGCCGGGCGATCAGTGCGCGTGGAAGACGACGCGCTCGGGCACTTTTTTAAACTTGCCCATCGTGCTCCACCATGGCATGAACAGGAAGAAGCTAAAGTAAAGCAGGGTGCAGACTTGCGAGACGATGGTGCGGGCCTCGGTCGGCGCCAAGGTGCCCAGGTAGCCCAGCGTCAGGAACGAGATGAAAAACACCGCGTACACATACTTGTGCCAGGTCGGACGGTAGCGGATCGAGCGCACCGGCGACTTGTCGAGCCACGGCATGAACGCGATGATCATCACCGAGCCGCCGAAGAACACCACGCCCCAGAACTTGGCGTCGAGAATTTGCGGCAGCATGCCGATGATGGCCAGCAGGGCGATGGCGGCGATGGCCACCTTGACCAGCCGCGGCAGGTTCGATTTAAGCCAGACGAACACCACGTAGGCGGCCACGAAGAACATCAGCACCCACATGAAGTCGGCGGTGGTGGCGCGCAGCACCGAGTAGAACGCGGTGAAGTACCAGGTCGGGGCGATGTGCAGCGGCGTTTTGAGCGAGTCGCCCGGCAGGAAGTTGTTGTACTCGAGGAAGTAGCCGCCCATTTCCGGCGCGAAGAAGACCACCGAGGTGAAGATCAGCAGGAAGATCGACACGCCGAACAGATCGTGCACCGTGTAGTACGGGTGCGACGGGATCGAGTCGACCGGATGGCCGTCCGGACCCAGGTTTTCCTTGACCTCGATGCCGTCCGGGTTGCTCGAGCCGACTTCGTGCAGCGCGATCAAGTGCGCCGCCACCAGGCCCAGCAGCACCAGCGGAATGGCGATCACGTGGAACGCGAAAAAGCGGTTCAGGGTGGCGTCGGAGACGACGTAGTCGCCGCGGATCCACAGCGACAGGTCCGGTCCGATCAGTGGGATGGCGCCGAACAGGTTGACGATCACCTGCGCGCCCCAGTACGACATCTGGCCCCACGGCAGCAGGTAGCCGAAGAACGCCTCGGCCATCAGGCACAGGAAGATGGCGAAGCCGAACAGCCAGATCAGCTCGCGCGGCTTTTTATACGAGCCGTACAACAGCCCGCGCGTCATGTGCAGGTAGATGATGATGAAGAAGGCCGAGGCGCCGGTCGAGTGCATATAGCGCACCAGCCAGCCCCACGGCACTTCGCGCATGATGTATTCGACCGAGCCGAAGGCCAGGTTGGCGTCCGGCTTGTAGTGCATCGTCAGGAAGATGCCGGTGACGATCTGCAGCACCAGCACCAGCATCGCCAGCGAGCCGAAGATGTACCAGACGTTGAAGTTTTTCGGGGCGTAGTACTTGCCCCATTGGTCGTTCCACAGCTTGGTCAGGGGAAAGCGGTCGTCGACCCAGCCTAATGCTTTTTGTGCCACCGGCGCGTTGGCCGGCAGTTTTGTCTCTTTGAACGCCGCCATGATTTACGCCTCGCCTTTCTCGTCTTTGCCAATGACCAGCCTGCTATCGCTCAGGAACATGTAGCGCGGCACCTGCAGATTGTCCGGCGCCGGCTTGTTTTTGAAGACGCGGCCGGCCATGTCGAAGGTCGAGCCGTGGCACGGGCACAGGAAGCCGCCCTCCCAGTCGTCCGGCAGCGACGGCTGCGGACCGGGGGCGAACTTGGACGAGGGGGAGCAGCCGAGATGGGTACAGATGCCGACCGCGACGAGGATGTCGGGCTTGCGCGAGCGCCATTCGTTGCGGGCGTACTCGGGGGTGAATTCTTCGGGATTGCGTTTCGATTCGGCGTCGGCGACCTTGCCGTCGGTTTTCTTGAGCGACGCCACCATTTCCGGGGTGCGCTTGATGATCCAGACCGGCTTGCCGCGCCACTCGACGGTGGTCATTTCGCCGGGGTTGAGCGCCGAGATGTCCACCTCGACCGGCGCGCCGGCCGCTTTCGCGCGCTCGGACGGCTGGAAGGTGCTCACCAGCGCCCCCGCGGTTGCCAGACCTACCACACCACCCGCCGCGCCTGTTGCGACGAGCAAACCGCGACGGCCGGAATCGACCTGCTTTTCGTTACTCATACAAACCCCAATCAGTCAAAGTGCGTACAAAATCTGGAAACCGCGAACCAACCTGAAAATGAAAACTTGATGAAGCACGAATGTAGCTTCTAGCAACCTTAAATTATAAGGGAACCATCTAGCGAATTAAAGCAAAAACGTTGCCTTAACCCCAATTTGCGCCATTTCCGCACCGTTTTGGGGTTGATTTTTGGCGAGCTCTACCCTGGCGGGAGACGCCGCACCACCACAAATTGATATAGGTCAAACTTATAACGTACTTCACTGGGCAAATGCGTGAACCGCAAGCGTGTTTGGAATCTAATTGAAAAAATAGTATGATCCACCCGCTGTTTTGTTCACAAATGACCACACGAGCCGGGATATGACGATGACAATGATGAAGGAGTTCAAAGAATTCGCGATGAAGGGCAACGTGGTCGACCTGGCCGTCGGGGTGATCATCGGCGGCGCCTTCGGCAAGATCGTCGATTCGCTGGTGACCGACATCATCATGCCGCCGTTCGGCAAGCTGTTCGGCGGCCTGGACTTCGCCAATTATTACGTTCCGCTCAACGGCCAGGCCACCACCTTGAGCCTGCTGGAAGCGAAGAAGCTGGGCGCGGTGTTTGCCTATGGTAACTTCTTCACGATTTTGCTGAACTTTATCATCCTGGCGTTTGTCATCTTTCAGATGGTGCGGCTGATGAACCGCGCGCGCAACCTGCGCGACCATCCGGTGGTGACCCCGCCGCCGGCGCCGCCGGCCGAGGACATCGTGCTGTTGCGTGAAATCCGCGACTCCCTGAAGAAATAAAGGACGCCGTCTCCGGACGGCAAAACTCAAGTTATGCGACGACTCTGGTTATTGTTTGCGCAAACGGTGACCGTCGTTCTGGCACTGTATTTCGTCTATTGCGCAGTGGCGCCGCAGCGCGCGGCGCCGGTGCGGCTGCAGCAGATGGGCAGTCCCGAACGGCCGGCCGTCATGCTCGAGGCCGGTCCCGGCAAAGCGCCGGCCTCGGCCATCGGTTCGTACCGGGCGGCGGCCGGGCGCGCGATGCCGGCCGTGGTCAATATCATCACCAGCAAAAAGCCCAAGCACGGCAAGCATCCGCTGCTGCGCGATCCGTTCTTCAAAAAATTCTTCGGCGACCGCGACGGCGAGGGCGACGACGAAGAGTCCAGCCTCGGCTCGGGCGTCATCGTTTCGGCCGAAGGCTATATCCTGACCAACAACCACGTGGTCGAGGCCGCCGACGAGATCGAGGTCGTGCTGGCCGATGGCCGCAAGGCCGCCGCCAAGGTGGTCGGCACCGATCCCGAAACCGACCTGGCGGTCATCAAGATCACGCTGGAAAAGTTGCCGGTGATCGTGCTGGGCCAAGCCGAGCAGGCGCAGGTGGGCGACGTGGTGCTGGCGATCGGCAACCCGTTCGGCGTCGGCCAGACCGTGACGATGGGCATCATCTCTGCGCTCGGGCGCAACAACCTGCACATCAACCATTTCGAGAACTTCATCCAGACCGACGCCGCGATCAACTTCGGCAACTCGGGCGGGGCGCTGGTCGACGCCAACGGCAACTTGCTGGGTATCAACTCGGCGATCTATTCTCAAAGCGGCGGCTCGGTCGGCATCGGCTTCGCCATTCCGGTGTCGACGGCCAAGTCGGTGATGGAGGCGATCATCAAGTCCGGCCACGTGGTGCGCGGCTGGATCGGCGTGGAAACGCAGGAGATCACGCCGGAGCTGGCCAGCAGCTTCGGGCTGACGCGCCAGAGCGGCGCCATCATCGCCGGCGTGGTGCGCCACGGCCCGGCCGACAAGGGCGGCATCAAGCCGGGCGACATCCTGCTGACGGTCGACGGCAAACCGGTGACCGACACCAACGGCATGCTCAATTTGATCGCCCAACTGAAACCGGGCGAAAAAGCTAAAATGAAAGTCTTGCGCAAGAGCCGCGAAACCACGCTCGACGTCACCGTCGGCAAGCGACCGGCCACCGCTAAAATAAAGTAACCATTCATGCACTTACGCGACCTGACTCAATTCCTCAAAGAACTGGCGGACAACAACAACCGTCCCTGGTTCATCATGAACAAACCGCGCTACGACATCTTGCGCGAAGAATTTCTGCAAGTGGTTACCGACATGATCGCCGAGCTGGGCAAGTTCGACCCGTCGGTCAAGTTCAGCAATCCGAAGAAGGCGATGTTCCGCCTCAACCGCGACGTCCGCTTCGCGCACGACAAGAGCCCGTACAAGACGCGTTTTTCGGCGGCGGTGGCGCCGAACGACATGCGCCGGCCCAGCCAGACCGGCGGCCCGACCTACTACATGCAGATCGACGGCCACGGCCGGCTGCTGTTCGGCGCCGGCGAATACATGCCGCCGGCCGGACGGCTGAAGGCGCTGCGCCAGCACATGGTCGACGACGCGGCCGGCTTCAAGAAGGTACTGAAGAACAAGAAGCTGCGCGCCACGTTCGGCGACATCCGCGACGAGGGCAAGCTGATGCGCCCGCCGAAGGGCTTCGACGCCGACCACGAGCACATCGAGTACATCAAGCTCAAGAGTTTCTTTGTGTGGACCGAGATCGATCTGCCGCTGAACCAGCCGGAGCTGCTGGTGCCGACCATCGCGTCCGGCCTCAAGGACGCGTTCCCGCTGGTGGCGTGGATGCGCGAAGCGAAAGAAGAAGTGCAACCCGTGGAGTAAACGTCGGCGCGGCGGTTGACTATCCGCGCCGGCGCGCGGGGGTCAGCGTTTGATTTGCTCGTGGCGCGGGTCGCGCGACAACAGGCGCGACACCATCGCTTGCGGCTGGTCGCCGTCGAACAACACGCCAGCCACCGCGTTGGTGATCGGCATGTCCACGTTCATCCGCGCCGCCAGTTCGCGCACCGCTTTCGCGCAGGGCACGCCCTCGGCCACATGCCCGAGCTCCTGCACGATGGTGTCGAGCGCCTTGCCCTGCGCCAGCCCCAAGCCGACGCGCCGGTTGCGCGACAAATCGCCGGTGCAGGTCAGGATCAGGTCGCCCATCCCCGTCAGCCCCATGAACGTTTCGGTCTGTCCGCCCAGGGCCGTGCCCAGGCGCGTGATTTCGGCCAGCCCGCGCGTGATCAGCGCGGCGCGCGCGTTCAAGCCCAGGCCCAGGCCGTCGGCCACGCCGGTGGCGATCGCCAGCACGTTCTTGACCGCGCCGCCGACTTCCACGCCCACCATGTCCTCGCTGGCATACACGCGGATATTGCCGCCATGGACGGCCGACACCACGCAGTCGCGCAAGGCCGCCGAGCCCGACGCGATGGTCAGCGCACACGGCAAGCCGCGCGCCACTTCCTGCGCGAAAGAAGGCCCCGACAAGGCGCCGCCGGCCACATCGTCGCCCAGCACCTCGCGCATGATCTGATGCGGCAACAGGCCGGTGCCGTATTCGAAGCCCTTGCACAGCCACACCACATGCGACACCGCGTGCGGCTTCAACTGTTCCAGCAGCGGCCGCAGGCCCGCCACCGGGCAGGCGGCGATCAGCAGGCCGTCCGGGCCGGCCGCGTGCGCCAGCGCGGCGTCGAAGCCGGCGGCGACGTTCAAGCCAGCGGGAAACGCGTGGCCGGGCAGGTAGTCGGGATTTTCGCGGGCGGCGCCCATCGCTTGCAGCGCGGCGCTGTTGCGGCCCCACAGCAGCACGTCGTGGCGGTGCGCCAGCGCGATGGCGACGGCGGTGCCCCAGGCGCCCGCGCCGAGCACGCTCACCTGGCGGCGCGCCGGCGTCGCTTGTTTGGTTTGATTATCTGGCATGGGACCCCGTTCGGCGCGATGTCATCTCGATGCGCGGCGCCGTGGTTACGATACTGGGATTATATGCCCCAGACTTCGGCATTCTTGACGTAACCGACCAGGCCGTCGCGATGACGCACCTTGATCCAGCCGCCGGCCGTCACTTCAGTGACCTCCAGCAGCACGCCCTTGTCGGCGGAAAATACGGGCGCGGCGGCGTCATCGGCCGTGGCGCGCACTTTCAAATTGGCCACGCGCGAAATGACGTTGCGCTTGGCGCTCAGGCCTTTGGCCTCGGTCCAGGCCATTTCGCCGTTGACGTCGCGCACCTTGAGCCATTCGCCGTAGGCCAGCACCACTTCGAGCGGTGCGCCGCGCGGCACGACAAACAGTTTGCCGCCTTTGGTCGATGGCGCGTCGTACAGCACCACGGGGGCCGGGCCCACCGTCTTGAAGTCGAACGCGTGGCTGCTCGCGGCGGCCAGCATCATGCTCAGACCTGCGATCAAACGGGGAAATGTCATTGCTTACCTTGCTGGTGGACAGCGCGCGGGGCGCGGCTAATCGGGTGAAACTGCCGCCGGACGAGCGTCCGGCGACGGTGAAACAATTTACGACTACAGCTTAGTGCGTGGTGGTGCCTTCGACCGCAGGTGCGGCGGTGGCGGCGTCGGCCACCGCTTGCAGGCGCTGCTGGTAGAACACTTCGAAGTTGATCTCGGCCAGGTGCACTGGCGGGAAGCCGGCACGGGTGATCACGTCGGCGATGTTGGCGCGCAGGTAAGGGTAGACGATGTTCGGGCAACCGATGCCCAGCAGTGGATCGAGCTGGTCGGCAGGGATGTTGCGCGCTTCAAAGATACCCGCTTGCTTGCCTTCGACCAGGAAAGCGACCTTGTCTTTGATCTTGGCGGTCACGGTGATGGTGACGGTCGACTCGAAAATGCCATCGGCCAGTGGCTCGGCGCCCACGTCCAGCGCGACTTCGATCGTCGGTGCTTCTTGTTCCAGGAAAATAGCTGGGGAATTCGGTTGTTCCAGCGACATGTCTTTCAGGTAGACGCGTTGGATTTGGAATACTGGTTGCAGGTTTTCTTCAGACATGGAACGCTTTCGTTAT
>DASVTJ010000163.1:0-2378 GCA_036387635.1 Duganella sp. | reverse complement strand
AGTTGCCGGCGTCGTACAGCGCGGCCGGGCCGGTCAGGCGCGGAATGTCGGTGCCGGTAAAGCCGACGCCGGCGAAGTCCTTGCTGCCGCGGAAGCGGGCGTCGTTGATCGACTCCGGCGCCTCGTCGGTGGCGCGGCTGGTGCCGCCCGACAGATCCAGCTTCCAGCCGTCCCATTTCTGTTCGGTGCCGAGCACCACCGAGCTGATCGTCTGCGTGTACTTGCGCTGGCGCAGGCGGCGCTCGCCCCGCGCGCTGGCCGTCTCGCCTTGGGCCAGGCCACCATCGGGCGCGGCGATGTTGCTGATGGTCAGGCGGTCGCGCACCTCGCTGTCACTGAAGTCGCTGATGAAGCTGCGCAGGTAATATTTGCTAAGCGATTTGCTCAGGCTGTCCGCGTGGTAGTCGAGGTTGAGCGCGGCGGCGCGGCGCTTGCGCGTCGGCAAGTAGTCGCGCAGCTCCACGCCGGTCAGCTTGCCGTCTTCCCATGCGCCGCCGGTTTCGACGTTGTCGGACCCGAACTCGCGCTTCTCGTAGCTGACGCCGCCGGCCACGCCCAGCTTGCCGTTCATGAAGCGGTCGGCGAACAGCACGCTGCCGTTCGGGCTGGTCTTGCCGATGTTCTGGTCGCGGCTGGCGCCGACGGTGCCTGACAGCAGCTTGCCCGGCAGGTCGAAGGCCGACAAGGTTTTGACTTCGATGGTGCCGCCGAGCGAGTTGGCGTCCTGGTCCGGCGTCAGCGTCTTGCTGACCGCCAGCGAGCGGATCAGCCCGGCCGGCAGCACATCGAGCGCCACCGCGCGGCGGCCCGATTCGGGCGACGGCACCAGCGCGCCGTTGATGGTCACTGCATTCAGGTCCGGACCCAGGCCGCGCACGCTGACGTAGCGGCCTTCGCCCTGGTCGCGCTGCACCGACAAGCCCGGCAGGCGGGCCAGCGCCTCGGCCGCGTTCTTGTCCGGCAGGCCGCCGATGTCGTCGCTGCTGATGACGCTGACGATGTTGTCTGCCTGCTCTTGCGCGGCGATGGCGTTGCGCAGGCTGGAGCGCTGGCCGGCGATCACCACGCTGTTGGCGCTGGCGGCCAGACCGGCGGCGCTGTCGGTGGCCGGGCCACCGGTTTGCGCGCTGGCGTGGGATTGCGCGGCCAGCATCGCGAGCACGCCCAGGCTCAGCACGGACAGGCGGCAGCCGTCGCCTTGACGCGGTTGGGTGGACGTTTTGTATGGTGTCGTTTTCATTTGGTGCCGTCGGAGGATGTTGGGGACGGGCGGATTGTAAGTAGTCAATATGTCAATTGCGTGACAGGCGCCGGGCTGATGCGGCGCGAAGGCTGGGTTTTGGCGGACCGGAAGGCCTGGATGAGCCGGATTGACCCGGCACGCGGAGGCGCACGCGGCTGGAGGAAGGTGCGAGGGTGGTTGGCGCGCGCAAGCCCTTCGGGGAACCGTGCTCTTTTCGACTGCGGGAATCGTCTTTTCCGGTCTCTTTTGGTCTCCTCTGTCCGAAGAAGCGAGCGCAAGTATTAAAAAGACAAAAGGAGACCGAAAGAGACCGACAAAAGAGACCCGTTCCCCGAAGGGTTTGTGCGGCCACGTCCACTACATACCTCCCGACGCGGCGACCTCGGCCTGCTATCGGTGAGCTGTTTGCACCTGTCGCCCGAATCACACGCCGGCTTGCCGATATCTGCCGATATTTGCCGATGTCATAACAACGTCATAAACCTGCGCTATGCTGCGGCCGCACTACTGACGCCGTCCCGACGAGCCCGCCCATGCTGCAACTCCACCGTTCCACCCTGATCGCGGCCGGCCTGTCGTTGCTCGCTTGCGTGTTCCTGTATTCCAGTCTGGGCGAGGCGAAAGCTTTCCACGCCTGGAAGTGGACCGACATTGTCAGCGAAGGCGGCACCGCCGTCATGGCCGGCAGCTGGGTGCTGTTCACGCTCAGCAGCCGCCCCGGCGGCCTGGTCACGCGCTTGCTGGCCGGCGGCCTCGCGCTGATCATGACCGGCTCGTTCGCCGACTGCATGGACGAATTTTTCACCATCAGCAAAACGGCGGTGTGGGATAACTGGCTGGAGGCGATGGTGCCGATTGGCATGCTGGTCATCACGATCGGCATGTATTACTGGCGGCACGAGCAGTTCCGCCTCAATGACCACCTGCAAAAGCGCGAACGCCTGTTCCGCGACCACCGCGCCTTCGACCGCGTTACGCAACTGGCCAACGCCGATTACCTGCGGCGCCAAATCCGCCACGAGCAAGCGCGCCGGCCCGGCCAGCCCTGCGCGCTGGTACTGCTGGACATCGACGGTTTCCACCTGATCAATCGGGAATTCGGCCAGCCCGAGGGCGACCGCGTGTTGCAGGCGGT
>DASVTJ010000162.1:0-2383 GCA_036387635.1 Duganella sp. | reverse complement strand
GAAGCCGGCGGTGTTCAAGCCGGCGGCCTGGTCGCGCACGCGCTGCATCATCGGCAGGCGCACCAGCGCCTGGATGCCGGACAGGAAGATGTCGCCTTCGGTGGCGGTGTACTTGTCGTCGAGGCTGACGGTGGTCAGGCGCGAGGCGGCATTGGCTGCGGTGGGGGCGTGGGGTGTGGTGGCGCCGTCGTCTCTGGTGGACGTTTCGGGGCCGGTTGCCGTGGTGTCGGACATGGCGTGTCTCCGTTTTTGGTATCAGATCGCGCCTGGACTCGATCGCGCCGGATAAGCGCGCCAGGAACAGGCCGGGGCCGCATGGTGAGCGGTGTTCGGCCTAGTATGGGCGCGAGTTGACGTATACGGAAATAGCGTTTGCCAATCGGGGCATAAGAAAAATTGATACCCCTGCGGTTCAGGCGATGGCGGTGGCGCCGGGCCAGTTGTCGCCGGCGCACAAGTCGGCGCTGACTTGTTGCACCAGCCGGCCGATGGCGCCGGCGGCGTTGGTCAGCGGGATGTTTTTCGACGCGCACAGCACCACCGTGCGTGAAATGGCCGGCTCGCCGACGTCGTGCGCGCGCATGGTGCCGCGCCGTAGCTCGTCGAGCACCGGCGCCGACGGCAGCAGGGTGGCGCCCATGTCGGCCAGGATCGCCGATTTGAGGATGGCGATGGAGTTGATCTCGATCACGTTCGACAGCTTGAGGCCGGCCGCGCGCACCACGCTTTCGATGCGCGGGCGCACGCCGTGCTGCAGGCCCGGCAGGATCAATGTCGTCTCCAGCGCCCGCGCCAGGGTCAGCGCCGGTTCGCCCTGCGCGAAGGCGGCGTCGGCACGGCAGATGAAGCGTAGCTGCTCCTCCGCCAGCGGCGTCGTGGCGAACTGCGCCAGCTGGCCGTCGTCGAACAGCACGGCCAGGTTGACACGGCCCGATTTGAGCTGCTCGCTCAGGTTGCCGGTCAGCTCCTCGGTCAATTGCAGCGTAATCTCGGGATATGTGGCGCGCGCGGCCGTGAGCAGCGGCAGCGCCAGCGCGCCCGAAATGCTGTGGGGCAGCCCGAGCGTGACGCTGCCGCTGGGCCGCTCGGCCGATTGCGTCACCGCCGAGCGGGCGTCGGCCACCTGCTTGAGGATCGCTTGCGCGTGCTCATAAAAAATCTTGCCGGCATCGGTGCTGAGCACGCCCTGCGCCGAGCGGTGCAGCAGCCGCACGCCCAGTTCGTCCTCGAGCTGGCGCAACTGCTGCGTCAGCGCCGGCTGCGCCACGTGCAACACCAGCGCCGCGCGCGACAGCGAGCCGTGATCGACGATGGCGACAAAATAACGGAGTTGGCGTAGTTCCATATATTAGCGATGAACGGGCGTTGGGCGTTGGCCGTGAGAGGACATTGCGTGCGTCGGCAAGTACAAAAACCGAGCATCAGCATTGACAACAACCATGGTATCACTTGCGAATTTGATCCCGGCAGGAAACTATTTGCTATACTGAAAACAGACCGTCCGCTTTGGCCAGCCATTTTCATGGGTGCATGTATGTTAAAGAAAGTCGACTCTTCCCGTCTCAAAGTGGGCATGTACATACATGATCTCAGTTGCGACTGGATGACGCACCCTTTTATTCGCAGTCGTTTTTTGCTCAGCAGCGACGACGAGATCCGCAAGATCGTCCAGGCCGGCATCCGTGACGTGGTCATCGACTGCGGCAGGGGGCTCGACGTGGAGGACGCGCCGAGCCTGGCCGAGGCGCAGGCGGTCACCGAGCGCGAGATCGTTGAAATCGCCAAGGCGCCGATCGTCACCCGCGTCTCGCTGGGCGAGGAAATGCGGCGCGCGGTCCAGATCCGCCATCAGGCCGCGACCCTGGTGCGCACGGTGATGCAGGACGCGCGCCTGGGCAAGGCGATCGAGCTCGACCAGGTGGAGTCGGTGGTGCAAAGCATCACCGAATCGATCCTGCGCAACCCGGGCGCGCTGGCGGGGCTGCTGCGCATCAAGAGCAAGGACGATTACACGTTTTTGCACTCGGTGAGCGTGTGTACGCTGCTGGTGGCGTTTTGCCGCTCGCGCGAGCTGGGCGCCGACGTGGCCCATCAGGCCGGGCTGGGCGGGCTGCTGCACGACACCGGCAAGGCGCTGGTGCCCGACGCCATCCTCAACAAGCCGGGCCCGCTGACCGACGAGGAATTTGCCATCGTCAAGCGCCACCCGATGGACGGCTACGAGATTTTGCGCAAGACGCCCGAGCTGGGCCCGATTCCGCTCGATATCACCTTGCGCCACCACGAGCGGCGCGACGGCAGCGGCTATCCCGGCCAGCAGGCCAGCGAACAGATCAGCGAACTGGCGCAAATGGCCGCCATCGTCGACGTCTACGACGCCATC
>DASVTJ010000161.1:0-1764 GCA_036387635.1 Duganella sp. | reverse complement strand
AGCTGCACCAGTTGCGCGCCGCAATCCATTTTGACCTTGGCGTCCGCGCCGCGCATGATACCGCCGACGCCGATAATCGGCACGGTGTCGCCCAGCTCGGCCTTGAGCAGGCGGATGACGGTGTTCGACAACTGGAACACGGGCGCGCCCGACAGGCCGCCCGCCTCGGCGCCATGGCGCATGCCGCTCACGGCGTCGCGGCTCAGCGTGGTGTTGGTGGCGATGACGCCGTCGATCTTGTGGCGCAGCAGCGCGTCGGCGATGTTCTTGACCTGGTCGCCGTCCATGTCCGGCGCGATTTTCAACGCCAGCGGCACGTAGCGCTTGTGCTTGTCCGCCAGGCGCGACTGCGCGTCCTTCAGCAACGCCAGCAAGCCGTCGAGCTCGGAGCCGCCTTGCAACTGGCGCAGGTTCTTGGTGTTGGGCGAGGAGATGTTGACCGTCACATAGCTGGCGTACGGATAGACTTTCTCCAGGCAGTGCAGGTAGTCGTCGGCCGCGCGTTCGATCGGCGTGTCGGCGTTCTTGCCGATATTCAGGCCCAGCACGCCGGCCTTGTTCTGGTAGAAGCGCGACGCCTGCACATTGGCGACAAAGGAATCGACGCCGCCGTTGTTGAAGCCCATGCGGTTGATGATGGCGTGCGCCTCCGGCAGGCGGAACATGCGCGGCTTCGGGTTGCCCGCTTGCGCGCGCGGCGTCACGGTGCCCACTTCGATCGAGCCGAAACCCAGGTCCGCCAGCGCGTCGATGTAGGCGCCGTCCTTGTCCAGCCCGGCCGCGAGGCCGACCGGATTTTTGAACGTGACACCCATGACCGTGCGCGGATCGGCCGCCGGCTGCTTGACCAGCTTGGTCAGGCCCAGCGTGGCGGCGCGTTTTAGTGCGGGAAGGGTGAAGTGGTGCGCGGCTTCGGCGTCCATCGAAAACAGCATCGGACGGGCAAGGGAATACAGGAATTTTTCGGACATGAGGGGGCTCTGGTTGTTGGCCCCGGTATTTTATCAGCGATTGATCAGCGCCAATCAGGCGTCCAGCACGCTCCACACGCCCTTGATGCGCGCTTCCAGCGGTTTGAAGTTGGTTTTATAGGACATCTTCGGGCTTTCCTTGATCCAGTAGCCCAGATAAATGTACGGCAGTCGCAGCTCGCGCGCCTGGGCGATCTGCCACAGCACGTTGAAGGTGCCGTACGAAGCGCCCTCGACATCGGGATCGAAGAAGGTGTAGACCGACGACAAGCCGTCCGACAGCACGTCGATGATGCTGACCATGCGCAGGGTACCGCCGGGCTCGCGGAATTCCACCAGCCGCGTGTTGACGCGGCTTTGCAGCAGGAATTGCGCGTACTGGTCACGGCTGTCCTGGTCCATGCCGCCGCCGGCGTGGCGCTTGCTCTGGTAGCGCAGGTACAGTTCGTAGTGTTCGTCGGAGAATTGCAGAGTGGCGACGCCGGCGCGCAAGTCTTCATGCCTGGCCCACGCGCGGCGCTGGCCACGGCTGGGCGTGAACTGGTCGACCACCACGCGCACCGGAATGCAGGCCTGGCAACCGTCGCAATAGGGACGGTAAGTAAAAATGCCGCTGCGCCGGAAACCGTTCTTGACCAGTTCGGAGTAGACGTCGGCGTTGATGAGGTGTGACGGCGTGGCCACCTGCGAGCGCGCTTGGCGCGCGTCCAGATAGCTGCAGGGGTAGGGCGCCGTGGTGTAAAACTGCAGCGTCGCGAAAGGCAGATCGTTCAGGTGCGTCATGCACGTCCTA
>DASVTJ010000160.1:0-10215 GCA_036387635.1 Duganella sp. | reverse complement strand
TGACCATACTGCCGATCCAGTACGCCTGGTCGATGGCGGCCGTCTATTGCCAGCATGAGCCGGCCAAGGTATCGCATTTCGGCCACCACGGCCATCAGCACCAGGCGCAGTCCGACGAAGACCCGGACCATGGCAAACCAGTCAAAGTCCATAGCGATTGCGAAGTGTGCCATCACGCGGTGCAAGCCTCGATATTAAAAGACACCGGCGTGGCCATGCCGCCCGCCGCCGGCATTTACGCTTCGCCGCCGCTCACCGATTATCTCTCTTATATTTCAGACGGACCCCGGCGGCCCAATTGGCTGCTCGTCGCCTAGCGCGACGAGACCTCCCTCCTCAATTTCTATCGAACGACGGTGACGTCTCGTCGAATTCTTTTCCATCATTCGGAGAATTCGATGTTCAAGTATATTTTGCCGCTTTGTGTCGCGGCATGGCCGGCGTTCGCGCTGGCCGGTGCGCCCGCAGGCGAACCAAGCGGGCCGCTCACATTGCAGGCGGCGCTGGCGCTGGCCGCCGACGCCAACGCCGACTTGTCGGCCGCCCGCCACGAGCTGCTGGCCGTCGACGGCGCCGTGCTGCAAGCCGGTTTGCCGCCCAATCCCTCGCTGTCGGTCGAGCGGATCGATACGCGCCGTGCCAATGCCGGCGATAGCAACGATCGCCGCGAAACCACTTTTCTATTAAGCCAGCCGCTCGAACTTGGCGGCAAACGGCAGGCCCGCGTGCGGGCCGCCGAGCGCGAACGCGATAGCGCGTCGGCGCAGCTGGGCGCCACGCGGGCCGATATCCGCGCCGACGTCATCGACGGCTGGTTCGCCGTGCTGGCCGCGCAGGAGCAATCGCGCCTGGCGCAGGAGGCGTCCGAGCTGGCGCGGCGCGCGGCGGCCGCCACCGGACGGCGCGTCGTCGCCGGCAAGGTGTCGCCGGTGGAGGAAACGCGCGCGCGCGTGGCCGCGTCCACCGTGCAGCTCGATTTGCTGCGCGCGCGCAGCACGCTGGCGGTCGCGCGCAAGCGGCTGGCGGCGATGTGGGGCAATCCGGCGCCGCGCTTCGAGAAGGCCGACGGCGATCTCGATACGCTGCCGTCGCTGCCCGACCAGGCGTTGCTGCATCACCGGCTGGCGCAGGCGCCGGCCATGGCGCTGGCGCGCGCGGAACTGGGTCGGCGCCGGGCGCTGGCGCAGGTCGAGCTGACCCGCCGCGTGCCGGACGTCACGCTCAATCTCGGCAGCAAGCGCTCGGAGGAACTGGGACGCTCGCAGGCGGTGTTCGGCATCTCGGTGCCGCTGCCTTTGTTCGACCGTAACCAGGGCAATGTGCTGGAGACGGCGCGCCGCGTCGACAAGGCGCGCGACGAGCTGACATCGACCGCGCTGCGGCTGGACGCGGAACTGGCGCAGGCGCGCGAGGATTTCGACGTCGCCCGCGAACAGGCGCTGGCGCTGCGCGGCGAAATCCTGCCCGGCGCGCAAAGCGCGTACGAGGCGGCCAGCACCGGTTTCGAGTACGGCAAATTCGGCTTCCTCGACGTGCTCGACGCCCAGCGCACTTTGCTGCAGGCGAAATCCCAATATCTGAACGCGCTGGCGGAGGCGCACCGCGCCAAGTCCGCCATCGGCCGCATGCTCGGAGAAGAATGACATGAGCAGCATGAACAAAAAACAGAAAACCGCCATCGCCGTCATGGTGGTCGTAGCGCTTCTGCTGGCCGCGCTGATGTTGATGCCGAAGTTAGTAGCGAACCACGGCGCCGACACGCACGAAAATCACGATGCCCATGGTTCCGATGAGGCGGCATCGCGCAAGGACGATCACGGCGCCGACGACAAGAGCGGCAAAATCGCGCTCGACGACGCCCAGATGAAGGCGGCCGGCATCGTGGTCGCCACCGCCGCGCCGGCGCAGATCCGCGTCGCCATCTCGCTGCCGGGAGAAATCCGCTTCAACGAGGACCGCACCGCGCACGTGGTGCCCAAGCTGTCCGGCGTGGTGACGGCGGTGCTGGCGGATCTGGGCCAGACCGTCAAACAGGGGCAGGTGCTGGCGGTGATCGCCAGCAGCGGCTTGTCCGAGCAGCGCAGCGAGCTGCTGTCGGCGCAACGGCGGTTGGCGCTGGCCGGCACCACGCTCGATCGCGAACGCCGGCTGTGGCAGGACAAGATCTCCGCCGAGCAGGATTACCTGCTGGCGAAACAGGCGATGAGCGAAGCCGAAATCGCGGTACAAAACGCGCGCCAGAAGCTGAGCGCCTTTGGCGCCGGCGCGGCCTCCGGTTCGGACCTGAACCGGCTGGAGCTGCGCGCGCCGTTCGACGGCATTGTCATGGAAAAGCACCTGGCGCTGGGCGAGGCGGTCAAGGAGGACGCCAACGTTTTCACCATCTCCGACCTGTCAACCGTGTGGGCGGAAATCGCCGTGCCGCCGAAGGACCTGAACCTGGTGCGCGTGGGCGAGACGGTGACCGTCAAGGCCTCCGCCTTCGACGCGCAGGCGAACGGCAAAATCACCTACGTCGGCTCGCTGCTGGGCGAGCAAACCCGCACCGCCAAGGCCCGCGTGGCGCTGGCCAATCCCGACCGCGCCTGGCGCCCGGGTTTGTTCGTCAGTGTCGACGTGCCGTCCACCCAGACCGGCGCCGCCGCCGTCACCGTCAGCACCGATGCGATCCAGACGCTGGAGGACAAGCAGGTGGTGTTCGTCAAGGTGGCCGGCGGCTTCCGGCCGCAGCCCGTGACGCTTGGCCGCGGCGACGGCAAGCTGACCGAAATCGTGCAAGGCCTGGGCGCGGGCACGCCGTACGCCGCCGCCGGCGGTTTCGTCCTCAAGGCGGAACTAGGCAAAGACAGCACCGAGCACGCGCACTGAGGCGGGGGGACGACACCATGTTTGAACGCATCATACGATACGCCATCGAGCAGCGCTGGCTGGTCATGCTGGCGGTGGCGGCCATGGCCGGATTCGGCATCTACAGCTATCAAAAGCTGCCTATCGACGCGGTCCCCGACATCACCAATGTGCAGGTGCAGGTCAACACGTCGGCGCCCGGCTATTCGCCGTTAGAGACCGAGCAGCGCGTGACGTTCCCGATCGAGACCGTCATGTCCGGCCTGCCGAATCTGGAGCAGACGCGTTCCCTGTCGCGCTACGGGCTGTCGCAAATCACCGTCGTCTTCAAGGACGGCACCGACATCTTCTTCGCGCGGCAGATGGTCAACGAGCGGATACAGGGAGCGCGCGCGCAGCTGCCGGCCGGGATCACGCCGGCCATGGGGCCGATTTCCACCGGACTGGGGGAAATCTACCTGTGGACGGTGGAGGCCAAGCCGGGCGCGAAGAAGGCCGACGGCACGCCGTACACGCCGACCGACCTGCGCGAGATCCAGGACTGGATCATCAAGCCGCAGCTGCGCAACGTCGCCGGCGTGACCGAGATTAACTCGATCGGCGGCTACGCCAAGGAGTACCAGGTGGCGCCCGATCCGCAGCGGCTGGCGTCCTACGGCCTGACGTTGCAGGACGTGGTGACGGCGCTGGACCGCAACAACGCCAGCGCCAGCGCGGGCTATATCGAAAAGCGCGGCGAACAGCTGCTGGTGCGCGCGCCGGGCCAGGTGCGGTCGCTCGACGACATTCGCGACATCATCCTCGGCAACGTCGACAGCGTGCCGGTGCGGGTGCGCGACGTGGCCGAGGTGCGGATCGGCCGCGAGCTGCGCACCGGCGCAGCCACCGACAACGGCCGCGAGGTGGTGCTGGGCACCGTCTTCATGCTGATCGGCCAAAACAGCCGTGCCGTCTCGCAGGCGGTCGACAAGAAGATGGTCGACATCAATCGCAGCCTGCCGGCGGGCGTGCAGGCCATCACCGTCTACGACCGCACGGTGTTGGTCGACAAGGCCATCGCCACGGTGAAGAAAAACCTGCTCGAAGGCGCGGTGCTGGTGATCGCGGTGCTGTTTCTCTTCCTCGGGAACATCCGCGCGGCGCTGATCACGGCGATGGTGATTCCGCTGGCGATGCTGTTCACCTTCACCGGCATGGTGACGTACAAGGTGAGCGCCAACTTGCTCAGTCTCGGCGCGCTGGACTTCGGCATCATCGTCGACGGCGCGGTGGTCATCGTCGAGAACTGCGTGCGCAGGCTGGCGCACACACAGGCAAAGCTGGGCCGCCGGCTCACGCGCGCCGAGCGCTTCGACGAAGTGCACGCGGCGGCCAGGGAGGCGCGCCGCCCGCTGCTGTTCGGTCAATTGATCATCATGGTGGTCTACCTGCCGATCTTCGCGCTGACCGGCGTCGAAGGCCGCATGTTCCATCCGATGGCGCTGACGGTGGTCATGGCGCTGTTGGGGGCGATGCTGTTGTCGATCACGTTCATCCCGGCCGCCATCGCGCTGTTCATCGGCGACAACGTGGTCGAGAAGGAGCACCGCAAAATCACCGCCTGGTATGGCATTATTCTGGAGCGCGTGCTGGCCAACACCCCGGTCGTGCTGACGTTCGCCGGCTTGTCGGTGGTGCTGTCGTTGCTGTTGGCGACGCGACTGGGCAGTGAATTCGTGCCAAGCCTGAACGAGGGCGATATCGCGATCCAGGCCTTGCGCATTCCCGGCACCAGCCTGACCCAATCGGTGGCGATGCAAAAGCAGATCGAGCAAACGCTGAAGCAGAAATTCCCCGAGATCGAACGCGTGTTCGCGCGTACCGGCACGGCGGAAATCGCGTCCGATCCGATGCCGCCGAATATCTCCGACGGCTACATCATGCTCAAGCCGGAGTCGGAGTGGCCCCAGCCGCTCAACATGCGCAAGTCGCGCGACGAGCTGCTGGCGGCGATCCGCGCGACGGTGGAAAAGCTGCCGGGGAACGCGTTCGAGTTTTCGCAGCCGATCCAGCTGCGCTTCAACGAGTTGATATCGGGCGTGCGCAGCGACGTCGCCGTCAAGCTGTTCGGCGACGACACGGCGGTGCTCAACGACACGGCGGCCAGGATCGCCGCCGCGCTGGGCAGGGTGCCGGGGGCGGCCGAGGTCCGGATCGAACAGACCACCGGCCTGCCGATGCTGACGGTGGAAATCGACCGCGCCAAAACCGCGCGCTACGGCCTCAATGTCGGCGACGTGCAGGAGACCGTCGCCACGGCCATCGGCGGCAAGGAGGCCGGCACGATGTTCGAGGGCGATCGCCGTTTCGACATCGTGGTGCGGTTGCCGGACGCGATGCGCGACGACCTCGATATGATGCGGCGCTTGCCGCTGCCGCTGCCGCGCGGGACCGGCGGTGGCGCTAACGGCGGCGCCAACTTCATCCCGCTGGGCGAGGTGGCGACGTTCAGCATCGCCCCCGGCCCGAACCAGATCAGCCGCGAGGACGGCAAGCGCCGGGTCGTCATCAGCGCCAATGTGCGCGGGCGCGATATCGGCTCGTTCGTGGCCGAGGCGGAGCTGGCGCTGCGACATCAGGTCGAGGTGCCGGCCGGGTACTGGACCGCGTGGGGTGGCCAGTTCGAACAGCTGCAATCGGCCACGCGCCGGCTGCAGATCGTGGTGCCGGTGGCGCTGCTGTTGGTGATGGTGCTGCTGCTGGCGATGTTCGGCAACCTGAAGGACGGGCTGCTGGTGTTCAGCGGGATTCCGTTCGCGCTGACCGGGGGCATCGCGGCGCTGGCGCTACGCGGCATACCGCTGTCGATATCGGCGGCGGTGGGTTTCATCGCGCTGTCGGGGGTGGCGGTGTTGAATGGCCTGGTGCTGATATCGTTCATCCGCACGCTGCGCGAGCAGGGTCGGACGGTGGAGCAGGCGATCCGCGAGGGGGCGCTGGGCCGGTTGCGGCCGGTGTTGATGACGGCGCTGGTGGCGTCGCTCGGTTTCGTGCCGATGGCGATCGCCACCGGCACCGGCGCCGAGGTGCAGCGCCCGCTGGCGACGGTGGTGATTGGCGGGATACTGTCGTCGACGGCGCTGACTTTGCTGGTGCTGCCGCTGCTGTACCGCCTGTTCCATCGCCGATCGAAGGATGGGCCCGTGTCCGAATGTCAGACTTGACCCTCGGGTTTAGAGGCTGCCGGCGCGTTCGATGACGAGAATGCGCGCCTGCCCCAGCGGATGGGCGCTGTGGGCGTCGCCCTCGGCGGCGTGGAAGATGTCGCCGGCGTTCAGATGCGCCACCAGCTCGCGGCCGAGTTCGTGGCCGGCCGCGCGGTAGTGCATCGCGACCCGGCCATCGAGCACCGCGAACACTTCGTCGCCGTCGTTGACATGCCAGGGGTAGGGCTGGTCGGTCCAGTGCAGCCGCACGGTGGCGTCCTTCAGGGCGGCGATCAGCTCCGCGTCCCAGGCGCGCGCGCCGGTGTAGTCCTTGCTGCGTACAATTTTCATCGCTAACTCCTCTTTCGGCAAACCTTAGCCCTGGTTCCAGTCGTAGTCCATCTGGCGCGCGGTGCGCAGCGCCAGTTCGAGTCCCACCAGCCGCTCCACCAGATGCAGCGACATGTCGATGCCGGCCGAGATGCCGGCGGAGGTGACCACGGCGCCGTTGTCGATCCAGCGCCGCCTTCCCCGTACCCGCACTTTCGGAAACGCCGCGCTCAGGTCGGCGGCATCCTCCCAGTGGGTGGTCGCCTCCCGGCCGTCGAGCAGTCCGGCGCGCGCCAGCAGGAAGGCGCCGGTGCAGACCGACGCCGTCAGCTCCGCGTCCTTGGCGGTGGCGGCGATCCACGCGACCACCTCCTCCTTCGCCAGCTCGGCGGTGACCACGCCGCCGGGGACGATCAGCACGTCGATCTTGCCGGCGCCGGAAAAATCGGCTTCCGGCAGCACGCCCAGGCCCGCCCGGGCGCGCAAGGTGGCCATGCCGGCGCCGATGGTGCGCACCCGGAACGGCGCCTCGGCGCCCGGCGCCATCTTCGCGGCCACCCGGCTCGCGCAAGTGAACACCTCGTAGGGGCCGGCGAAGTCGAGCACCTCGACGTCGTCATATACATAGATACCGATGGTTCGTGTCATTCCAACTCCCGTATCGACTCCTATATCAATGGCCTATCTTGCCACGGCGGCAGTTGACATAAATGACATCGATAGTGGAATATCTGCCAGATGAAGATTATCGAGATGATGGATATCTGGCTGCTGGTGTCCCCCGGCTTCGTGCTGCTGGACGCCACCGGCCCGGCCCAGGTGTTTGCCAGCGCCAACGACGAGGCGCGCGACGCCGGCTTGCCCGAGCCTTACCGCATCCGCATGGTCTCCGCCGGCGGCGGGCCGGTGGCGTCGACGTGCGGCGTGGCGGTGGTGACGGCGCCGCTGCCGGCGGCGGGGCGCGGCCTGGCCGGGTCGACGCTGATCGTCTCCGGCGGGCGCGGCATGGAAAAGGCCGACGACGCCGCGCACGATCCGGCCGCCGAGCGCTGGGTGGCCCGGGCGGCGGGGCGGGTGGCGCGTTGCTGCGCGGTGTGCACCGGCGCCTTCGTGCTGGCGCGCGCCGGCCTGCTCGACGGCCGCCGCGCCGTGACCCATTGGCAGGACACGGCGACGCTGCGGGCGCAATTTGCCGGCGTCGACGTGCACGAGGACGCCATCTATATAAAGGACGGGCCGGTGTACACCTCGGCCGGTATCGCCGCCGGCATGGACTTGGCGCTGAGCCTGGTGGCGGAGGACCTGGGCCGCGCCGCCAGCCTGGCGGTGGCCAAGCGGATGGTGGTGTTCTTCAAGCGGCCCGGCGGCCAGCGCCAGTTCAGCTCCCAGCTCATGGCCCAGACAGATCCGCAGGATGTGCACGGGCGCTTGACGGCGTGGCTGCGGCCGCGCCTGAAGCAGCACATCGATGTCGAGCGGATGGCGGCGGCGTGCGCGCTGTCGGTGCGCACCTTGCACCGCCGGCTGCGGCGGGAGGCGAATCTGTCGCCGGCGCAGTTGCTGTTGCGGCTGCGCATGGAGGCCGCCTGCGGCCTGCTCGAGCGGCCGGGC
Source organism: Duganella sp. (assembly GCA_036387635.1). GTDB lineage: Bacteria > Pseudomonadota > Gammaproteobacteria > Burkholderiales > Burkholderiaceae_D > Rugamonas. The sequence continues at coordinate 2,242 of DASVTJ010000160.1, read as the reverse complement.
ATGACGGTCAAGCGCGCCGCCAGCCAGAGCGGATTCGGCAACGAGTACAATCTGCGCCGCGCCTTCGCCGCGCAGCTGGGCGTGGTGCCGAGCGCGTACCAGGCAAGGTTCGGCTGAAAGACCACCGAAGATTGGCCAACAACAGTCTATTAAATAGGGCAGTGCGATGATGCGGGGATTCGAGACATGGGTGGCGCGCGTGCTGCTGCTCAACAGCGGGCTGACCTTGGCGGTGAGCTTCGGCTTGCTCGGCGCGGCGCAGCCCGCCGAGGCGCTGCCGGTGTTGTTCGGCGTCGGGCTGTTCGGCTTTCTGGCGGCGGTGCTGTCGCTGAAACGCTGGAAAACCGGCCTGTGCGGCGGCGTTTTGTATTATGCAGTCCAGGTGGTGAGCTATTTTGCACACGACGGCGGCTGGCAATTCAGCGTCAAGGCCGGCGTCAGCATCGGCATTGTGATGCAATTTTTGCACGGCACCTTGGTCCTCAATATGGTCGCGCTGGCGCTGCTGGCGGCCACCGTCGCGGTGCTGATCTGGCGCATGCGCGCCACACATTCCTCCCCAAATCCCGCCTGCTGAGTCCGGCTCCAGCCACTCCCGTTCGAGGTTTGCGGGATGTCATCCCGGCGTCATTGCCGCGCGGTACCATCTTTAACAAACTTTCCGTAACGAACCAATATCGTCCGCAGATTTCTGCCCGGGCGTATTTGTCGGCTTGTCTTTTCACCAAGTTAATCTAGTCAAAACGGCATGTTTCATTGCGTTCGAATATGGATTGCATGCAGGTTGCGGCTAAGATACATTTGGTTAAAAAAATTCTTCTCGGAAATTAACTGAGCTATACTTGCTCTTAATACGCTCCGTTCGGGTGCCCCCCAAGCATCGTTCGAGGCAGAAAAAAGTCAATGATTTCAAGTGCTTGGGGCATTTGAGGTTCACGACGCAGAAGGTCTGGGTACTTTATTCCCTGTAGGAACAAGTTTACTTAGTGAAAGTTTCGCTCCGGTCGCCTTGTACTTGAGTGGGCACAATTGTCGTCAATTCGGGTTATCACGACGACGCTCTAATTCTAGTTTTCAGTAAATTTAAGTTGAATTACGGCAAATTGCCACCGTTTGCTAAAGTTGACACTTTTGTTGACGTTAAGAATGTGTGTGCGGGATTTTTTGCGCCTGTAGTAACGAATTGGCAGCAAATACATAGTTATAAAACGGCAAATGTGCCACTGACGGAAGCTAGGACACGACGGGTATGGCCGTCGATCCCGCTTTTTCGGACAGATCGAATTAGCGCCCTTTAGGAGAAATACAATGAGCGTCGTAACCAGTTTGACCACGGAACAGATCGCCAGCCTGAGTACTCAGCAGATCATCACGATCACGACGGCTGATATCGCCGGGCTTAATTCCGACCAGATCGGTGCGTTGACCACTGTCCAGGCTTCCGTCTTGAGTTCGTCCCAAGTGGGCGCGATCTCCACCAACGCCGTGACCTCGCTGGTAACCGCCGACATCGCCGCGCTGAGCACCAACGCGCTCGGCGGCCTGAGCACCGCACAGATCAAGGCGCTGGCCACCAACCAGATCGTCGCGCTGACCACCAACCAGGCCGGCGCGCTGTCGACCCAACAGGTCGCCTCGCTGACCACCGACGCCATCGTCGCGCTGGAAACGGCCGACTTCGCCGCGTTGAAAACGTCCGCCGTCGCCGCGCTGTCGACCAACCAGATCCGCGCCCTGACGACCGACCAGATCGTCGCGCTGAGCACCGCCGGCGCCAACGCGCTGACCACGTCGCAAGTTGCCAACCTGAGCACCGACGCCATCGCCGCGCTGCAAACGGCCGATCTGGCCGCGCTGAAGACCGGCGCCATCGCCAGCCTGTCGTCGACTCAGGTCGCCGCGCTGACCACCGCCCAGGTCAACGCCCTGACCACCGCCACGCTGGTCGCGCTGAGCACCGCCAACATCGCCAACGGCTTGACGACCGACCAGATCGTCGCCATGACGTCGGCACAGTTCGCCAGCCTGAGCACCGTGCAGATCGGCGCACTGTCGACCAACAGCGTTGCCGCGATTCAAACGGCCGACATCGTCGGTATCAGCACGGCCGGCATCGCCGCGCTGAAATCGTCGCAGATCGCCGCCCTGGTCACCGACCAGATCGCTACCTTGTCGACCAACCAGATCGTCGCGCTGACCACCGCCGGCGTGTCGGGCCTGACCACCGACCAGGTTGTCGCGC
>DASVTJ010000159.1:0-3478 GCA_036387635.1 Duganella sp. | reverse complement strand
GCCGCCTGCACCTGTTCGCGGTTTTGCCGCGCCCCGGCCAGGCGGATGATCTGCTCCAGTTCCACCGGCTTGACCAGATGGTGGTCGAAGCCCGCTTCCACCGTGCGGCGGCGCGCGTCGCTCTGGCCCCAGCCGGTCAACGCCAGCATCAGGATGCGCTCGGCGCCGGGGCGCTGGCGGATCGCCCGCGCCGTCTCGTAGCCGTCCATGCCGGGCATGCCCAGGTCCATGATGATCATGTCCGGCTCGCTCTCGGCCGTCATCGCCACCGCGCCGGCGCCGTCGTACACGGTGCGCACGTCGAAACCGTCGATTTCCAGCAGCGCCGCCAGCGAGTCGGCGGCGTCGGCGTTGTCGTCGACCACCAGCACCTTCATCTTGCGCCCGTCGGCGGCCGACGGCGAGGCCAGCGGCTTCGGTTCGCGCGCGCCGCTGTCGCTGACGATGGGCAGCCGGATGACGAATTCGCTGCCCTTGCCGGCGCCCTCGCTATAGGCCTCGACCGTGCCGCCGTGCATCTCGGCGAACTGGCGCGACAGGCTCAAGCCGATCCCCAGCCCGCTGGAGAACTGGCCGGCCACCGTGGTGCTTTGCTCGAACATGCGGAAGATGCGGGTGATCGCCTCGGGTTCGAGGCCGATGCCGCTGTCGCGCAGCGAGACGGTCAGCGTGCCGTGTTCGACCACCGCGCGCACCAGCACGTTGCCGCCCTGCGGCGTGAACTTGATCGCGTTCGACAGGATGTTGGCGAAGATTTGCACCACGCGCGCATAGTCGGCGTTGAGCATGATCTCGCTGGCCGGCAGCTGCCAGGCCACGTGGATGCGCTTGGCGGTGGCCGCCTGCGCGCACAGTTCGTTGGCATGGTTCATTACCGAGCTCAACGTCACCAATTGCTGTTGCAGCTTGATCTTGCCGCTGGTGATGCGGGCGACATCGAGCAGGTCGTCCACCAGGCGCGTGAGCAGCCGCACCTGGCGCTCGACCATGTCGCGGATGCGCGCCACCGGCGCCGCGTCCGGATACAGGTGCGTCAGCAGCGACACCGAGGTGCGGATCGGCGCCAGCGGATTGCGCAGCTCGTGGCCCAGGCTGGCGAGAAAGTCGTCCTTGCGGCGCGCCGCCTCGCGCACCTGATATTGTTTGTTACGGGCGCGCAGCGTCGAATGCAGCGCCGTGATCAGCGTCAGGGTGCGCACCGGCCGCTCCATCAGATTCAGGTTGCCCAGCGCCGCCACCGCTTGGCGCACCGCCGGCGAATCGGCACCGCGATGGGCCATCAGGATGATCGGCAGGTCCGACCAGTCGGGCTGTTGCGCGACCCAGTCGCGCAACAGCTTCAAGCCGCCCGGCCCCAGCGCCTCCTCCACCGTCAGCACCGCGCCCACGCCCAGTTCCAGCTGCGCCGCCAGCTCGGCCAAGGTCTCGCAGACATGGCTGTCGATCTGCGCCATGGCCAGCACCTTGGCCGCCAGCGGCCCGTCCTGGCCGGTCGGGGCGTAGATCAGGATGCGCGTTTCCATCGGCGTCAGCCGGCTGCGGCGGGCGCGGGGGCATCGCCGCCGCCATGGCCGTCCGGGCCGTTGTAGGTGGGCACGCCGGTCAGGATGCCGTGGAAGTTCTTCAGCACCTCGCCCACGCGGATGCCGCCGGTCACCACCTCGAAGCGGCGGATGGTGCGCTCGTGCGCGCTGCCGCGTTTCTTGAACACGGAGATGGCCTGCCGCACCTCGCCGTCGGCCTCGAAGTAGCGCAGCATGATGACGTTGTCGGCGATGTAGCTGGCGTCGACGGAGGTGGTCAGGCCGGTGCCGATCATGCCTTGCTGGACGCCGACGATGATGCTGACGACGCCGCGCTGGCCCAGGTAGGTCAGCAACTCGTGAAGGTAGACGGTCAGGTAGCGCTCGTCCGGCACCGCGTTCAGGTAACCGTTCAGACTGTCGATGACGACGATGCGCACGCCGCGCTCGACCGCCTGCACGATGGCGTGCGAGAACTGGCCCGGCGCCAGCTCGGCCGGGTCGATCTGTTGCACCGTCAGCAGGCCGCTGTCGAGCGCGCCGGTGAGATCGATGCCCAGGTTACGGCAGCGGTTGAGCATGTTGTTGCGCGACTCTTCGAACAGGAACATCGCGCACGCCTCGCCGCGCTGCGTGGCCGCGTAAATGAACTGCGTGGCCAGCGACGACTTGCCGGTGCCCGGCGGCCCCGAGATCAGGGTGCTCATGCCTTCCTCCAGGCCGCCGCCGATCAGATGGTCGAGCGCCGTCAGGCCGCTCGAGAGCTGGCGCCGCTCGCTGACCACGCGGCTGGCCGACGCCACCAAGCGCGGATAGACATGCAAGCCGCCTTTGGCGATCTTGTAGTCGTGGGCGCCGCCGTGGAAGGCGATGCCGCGATATTTGACCACGCGCACGCGGCGCCGCTCGGCGCCGTAGGACTGGTCGGCCAGCTCCAGGGTCAGCACGGCGTGCGCCACGCTGCGCACTTGCAGGTCGGTGCTGAGCGCGGTGCGGTCGTCGAGGAAAATGGTGGTGCACGAGCGGCTGGTCAGATACTGCTTGAGGGCGAGCACCTGGCGCCGGTAGCGCAACGGACTTTCGGCCAGCAGCTGCAGCTCCGACAGCGAATCGAGCACCACGCGCCGCGGCTTGTATTTTTCGATCGCCGCGACGATGCGCTGGGTGGTCGTGCCCAGTTCGATCTCCGACGGGTGGAAGATGGTGTACTGCTGGTCGGGGTCGAGCGCGTTTTCGTTGGGGATGATTTCCTCGACCTGGATGCCGCCCATGTCCCAGCCGTGCGACTGCGCCACGCTGCGCAGCTCGACGGCCGTCTCCGCCAGCGTGATGTAGAGCACCGCCTCGCCGTTGCGCGCGCCCTCGTTGAGAAATTGCAGCGCCAGCGTGGTCTTGCCGGTGCCCGGCTCGCCCTCGACCAGATACAAACGGTCGCGGGTCAGGCCGCCGGCCAGGACCTGGTCCAGGCCCGGCACGCCGCTGCCAAGAAAATGGGTGGTGACGCTGTTTTGGGCTTCCATGTGCGAGTCCGGAAAACGATGGTGGGCGCGGGCGTGCAGACGCCGGCATGTCGCCATCGATATTACCGGAAACAAGGATTGGAGGATTTTAAACATCAAACGTGCGTGCGCTGGCGAACGAAACGCTATCGTGCTCGCATTAAGCCGGTGCGCGGCGGTTGGCGGCGTGCCAGCCGTGCGCGCCTTGCCGCTGGTCACGGCGCCCATGGGGCGGGGCCCTGAATCGCACTTAAAGTTTCCGTGCATCATTAAACGGTGCTTGACATAGTTAGAATGATCGTTCATTCTATGGGCTGTGCTCATTATTTCTACAGAAAGTCCCACGCTATGGAAGCTCGTTTCTGCAAACCGTCCCTGCGGACGGCCGGGGCAGCAGCCCTGATCACCGCAACCGCGCTGGTAGCCGGTTGCTCCAAAACCACGACCGAAGCACCT
>DASVTJ010000158.1:0-4280 GCA_036387635.1 Duganella sp. | reverse complement strand
CGCGCCGGAAGCGCCGCCCCAGCACGAAGTCAAGCCGGAATCAATCACGCAATAGTCATAAGCTTATAGCCGTGGGTTTGCCTGCTGCCGAACGGAATGGGTTATAGTATTCGGCGCTTTTTGCACGCCATTCCCCATTCTGAAAGAGCCCCATGACCGCAGCAGATCTCCCGTCCCAGTACCAGGAGCAATACCAAGCCTTCAAACAACTCGGCCTCAAACTGGATATGTCACGTGGCAAGCCAGCGCCCGAGCAACTCGATTTGTCCAACGCGCTGACCGATGCGCTCGGTGGCTTTAAAGCCGCAGACGGCACCGACGGCCGCAACTACGGCGGCACGGTCGGCCTGCCGGAAGCGCGCGAACTGTTCGGCAAACTGCTGGACGTGCCGGCCGCCCAAGTGGTCGTCGACAGCAGCGCCAGCCTGTCGCTGATGCATGACGTGATCATCTACAGCCTGCTCAACGGCACGCCGGGCAACGCGCCGTGGGTGCGCGAGCCGGTGACGTTCCTGTGCCCGGTGCCGGGCTACGACCGCCATTTCTCCATCTGCGAAGCGCGCGGCATCAAGATGATCAACATTCCGATGACCGAAGCCGGCCCGGACATGGATCTGGTGGAAAAACTGGTGGCCGAGGACGCCAGCATCAAGGGCATGTGGTGCGTGCCGAAGTACAGCAACCCGGGTGGCGTGGTCTACTCGGACGAGGTGGTCGGCCGCCTGGCCGCGATGAAAACCGCCGCGCCGGACTTCCGCCTGATGTGGGACGACGCCTACCGCTTCCATCACCTGAGCGACGACAAGCTGGCCGTGGCCAATATTCTGGACGCTTGCGCCAAGGCGGGCAACCCGGACCGCGCGATCGTGTTCGCGTCGTCGTCGAAGGTGACCTGGGCCGGTTCCGGCATCGCCGCGCTGGCCGCGTCGCCGGCCAACATCGCCTGGTGGACCAAGCATTCCGGTATCCGCAGCATCGGCCCTGACAAGATCAACCAGTTGCGCCACGTGCGCCTGCTCAAGGACGTCGCCACCGTCGAGGCGCTGATGGAACAGCACCGCGCGCTGCTACAGCCCAAATTCGAAGCGGTGCTGGCGCAGTTCGAGCATTACCTTGGCGACGTGCCGGGCGTCTCGTGGACCCGTCCGCTGGGCGGCTATTTCATCGATCTGGTGACGCCGGAAGGTTCGGCCAAGCGCACCGTGGCGCTGGCCAAGGAAGCCGGCATCACGCTGACGCCGGCCGGCGCCGCTTTCCCGTACGGGAACGATCCGAAGGATAGCCATATCCGCATCGCGCCAAGCTTCCCGTCGCTCGACGAGATCACCAAGGCCGCGCAGGGGATCGCGCTGTCGCTGCGCGTGGCGCTGGCTGGCTGATAACATCTGCATACGTGAAAAAAGCGCCCTCGGGCGCTTTTTTGCTATCTGATACCGCGCTTATTGACGCGCCATGCCCGGCACTTGGTTCATCCATGGATCGGTCATGTCGCGGATATCGCGGTCGTTGGCCAGGATTTGCTTCAGCAGGTCGATCTTGCGCAGGCGCGGCGCGCCGTTCAGGGCCGGCACGCCGGTGGCGGTGGCGCGCGCGGCATTGGCACACTGGCCTTCCAGTGTGCTCAGGCCGTCCCAGTCGCCCAAACGCGCGGCGGCGGCCATCTGGTTGCTCAGACCGGCAATGTTTTCGTACATCGAGAGGACTTCGTTGGAGGTCATATGCTTGCCCAGGCTAGTTTTAATCGATACAACGGATTACCGCATGTCCTGATTAACGTCGCCTTGAACGGAAACTTTAGGGTTATTTGAAAAAATTTTTAAGAAAGTCGAAAAAAAACCGCCGTGCTTAAAAAGCAGGCGGTTTCGATGATTTCGATGCAAGCTGATGAATTCGATCAGCTTGCCTGTTCGGCTACTTACTTGACCAGTTCTTCCAGACCGGCGCTGAGTTCGTCCGGCGACGGCATGTCGTCGATCAGCGCGTTGTCGTCCAGGCCCAGTTCCTCGGCCAGTTCGGTCGGGTAGCAGGCGGCGATTTCGTCCGGCGTCAGTTGGGCCTGCTCGACGCGGGCGCGCCACGCGGCCAGCGAGATCACGGCGGCAAGGCGGTTGAGCTCGCCGTCGCGGTGCGGTTGCGGGAACGCTTCGATGGTTTCCGAGAACGTTGCCGGGAACTTCCAGCGCTTGGCCAGTTCCGCGCCGACGTCGGCGAAGGTGTAGCCGAGCGAGGTGGTCTCGGCGTCGAGGCGGCGCGCGTCCATTGGACTGGCCACCTTGTCGAGCGCCATCGCTTTTTCCGGCATCGCCGAGTGGATCACCAACTGGCCGATGGCGTGCATCATGCCGATGGTGAAGGCGAGGTCGGTGTTTTCCTTGGTTTTCTTGGCGATCCACTTGGCCGAGACGGCGGTGTGCAGGCTGTAGCGCCAGAATTGCTTGAGGTCGAGGCCGGGAACGGTTTTGAATCCGCTGACCAGGCCGGAGCTGATGACCAGGGTGCGGACGGTGACAAAGCCTAGCATCAGCACCGCGTCCTCGACCGTGCCGATGCTGCGCGAGACGTGATAATAGGCCGAGTTGGCCAGACGCAGCAGCTTGGCGCTCAGCACCGGATCGGTCGACAGTTTTTTCGCGATCTCTTCGGTCGAGACGCTGGCCTTGTCGAAGCTGCTGATCAATTCCTCGACGACCTTCGGTGCGGTGGGCAGCGCGGTCGGATTCTGGAACAAGGCGTCAAGTTTCATTTATATCTCCTCGGTGGTGGGCGTGTTGCTATGCGCTAACTATATAGCGATTCCCTGAATGAAAGAAGTAATTTGATACTTGAGCGTATCTTTTCTGCCCGCTCCGATGCGCTACACTGGCGCCATGGAACCCGATCACATAGACCAAATCACCCAAAAAACCTTGCAGCATTATGAGTCGACGGCCCAGCAGTTTTTCGCCGGCACCATCGACCATGATGTCAGCCAGAATATCGCCGCGCTGCTCGACGCGATCAAGGCCGGCGGCGCGCCGGCGCCGTATCGGCTGCTCGACCTGGGCTGCGGTCCCGGCCGCGATTTGAAGACCTTTAGCGACCTGGGCCACAAGCCGGTCGGCGTCGACGGCTCGGCTCGCTTCGTCGAGATGGCGCGCGCCTTCAGCGGTTGCGAGGCGTGGCAACAGGACTTCGTCCACCTCGATTTGCCGGCCGCGCACTTCGATGGCGTCTACGCCAACGCCTCGCTGTTTCACGTGCCGAGCGCGGCGTTGCCGGACGTGCTGCTGCGGTTGCACGCGGCGCTGAAACCGGGCGGCGTATTGTTCAGCTCGAACCCGCGCGGCGACAACCGCGAAGGCTGGAACGGCCCGCGCTACGGCAGCTATTACGATTACGAAACGTGGGAGCGGTATCTGGTCGCAGCGGGTTTTATCGCCGTGCGACACTACTACCGGCCCGAGGGCTTGCCGCGCGATCAGCAGCCGTGGCTGGCCAGTGTCTGGCGGAAAATTTGATTTGCGGCAGCGTTCGCGAGCGCACAGAAAGCTCAGCCGTTTGGCCCTACAGTGTAGTCACACACAACGCAAACTGTGTGTCCTGTAGCTTCAACAACGATAAAGGAGTTCATCATGAACAAGGATCAAGTTAAAGGCACCGCGAAAGACATCGGCGGCAAAATCCAGGAAACGGCCGGCGAAGTCGTCGGTAGCTCGGAACAGCAGGCCAAGGGCTTGAACAAGCAAGCCGAAGGCAAAGTGCAAAAAGGCGTGGGCGATGCGAAAGAAGCCATCGACGACGTCGTCAAAGGCAACCGCAACTAATTGCACCCCTAGCGCCCAGGCGCGACGCCGCGATCATTCGCCGCATGCAAAACAGCCGCTTTCGCGGCTGTTTTCGTTTGTGCGGAGGATGAATGGTCAGGCCGCGATGCGGTTGGTCGCCAGATCCCAGCCGCCGGCCGTGTTGCCGCCGGCGCCGCCGGAAATTTTTTGCTGCGTGTAGCGCCACTTCACCTTGGAAAACTTCAGCGACACCTGCTCGGACATGACCTCGCCTTCCCGGACGTTGGGCGCTACGGTGCTGATCAGCACATTTTCCAGCTCGATCTCGTAGTACTTGATGCGCTCGCCCTGGCCGTCGGCGCGCATGAATTCGAATTTCGCTTTCGGAATGGTTTTGCCCGACGAGCACATTTGCAGCAGCACCGGCGACGACAGGTCGGCCAGCTTCAGCAGCGAAATGTCCTGGTGCTCGCAGCGCTCGGCGGTGTGGCCGCCGCCGGTGGAAGCGGTCGCCGA
>DASVTJ010000157.1:0-5375 GCA_036387635.1 Duganella sp. | reverse complement strand
ATCGTGTAAGTCGTCAGCGACAAACCGAACATCAGATACAGGCAGGCGCTGATGCTCAGGCCCGGCACCACATACGGGCCGAACGGCACGCGGAAGCCTTTCACGCCGTTGCCATTTTCCTTCTTGCGCATCACCGGCACCGCCAACGACACCACCATGAAGGCCGTCAGCGTGCCCATGCTGACCATGTCCCACAGGAAGGTCGCATCGACAAAGCCGGCCACCAACCCCACGACGATGCACACGATCACCGTGTTTTGCACCGGCGACGCCGTCTTCGCATTAACCTTTTGGAACGACTTCGAAATCAGGCCATCCTTGGAAATGGCGTACAGGATGCGGGTCTGGCCGTAGATCGTCACCAAGGTCACGCTGAACACGGAAATAACCGCGCCGGCCGCCAGCACCAGCGCCGGCCACGTCTTGCCGGTGACGTTCTGCAAAATCACCGCCAGCCCGGCTTCCTGCCCGGCGAACTTCCACGCCGGCTGCGCGCCCATGGCCGCCACCGCCACCAGCATATAAAACACCGTCACGATCACCAGCGCCGACAGAATGCCGATCGGCACGTTGCGCTTGGGATTGCGCACCTCTTCGCCGGCGGTGGCGACCGTGTCCAGGCCGATGAACGAGAAGAACACGGTGGCCGCCGCCGCCGTCACGCCGGCCATGCCGGTGGTGTGCACGCCATTGTCGGGGCTGAAGAACGGATGGAAGTTATTGATGTCAAAGCCGGAGAACGCGATGACGATAAAGAAGATCAGGATCGCCAGCTTGATCAACACCATGATGGCGTTGGTCGTGGCCGATTCCTTGGTGCCGCGAATCAGCAGCAGGCCACACAACACCACCAGCACGATCGGCGGCAGGTTGACGTGGCCGGCGCGCAGCTCGATGCCGTGCGCGGTCGACACGATCATCGGCGAGCGCAGCATTTCCGGGATGTGCCAGCCGAAGGCGTTGTTGAGGAAGTTGTTCAGGTAATCGGACCAGCCGATGGCGGTGGCGCTCGCCGCCAGTCCATATTCGAGCAACAGGCAGGCGGCCATGATGAAGGCGGCGAACTCGCCGACGGTGGCGTAGGCGAACGAATACGACGAGCCCGACGCGGGAATTCGGAACGACAGTTCGGCGTAGCACAGCGCGGTCAGGCCGGCGGTGATGGCGGCGATCAGGAACGACAGGATGACGGACGGGCCTGCCTTGGGCACGGCTTCGACCATCGTGAAGAAGATGCCGGTGCCGATGGTGGCGCCGACGCCGATCATCGTCAGCGGGAACAGGCCGATCGAGCGGTGCAGGCCATTGCTGGTGGTAGCGTGGTCGGAGTGTTCAACTGCGACAGTATTATCGACCGGCTTGGTACGGGTCAGTTTCTGGACCAGCGATTGGTTCACAGGCTATCCTTGTGGGAGATATGTGGGCAAAAAAACTAAGCGATTATAGAGCCTCACGGCTTTATCGCCACAAAGTAATTTGTGCCACAAATACAACTTTCCCTGTGGAATGGACAACGTTGCCGTTACAGTTGCTTACTTTTGATACAGGACGCGGTATAGATTCACAGCGGCACGCACGCTAATCTTGAGTCAACATTCCAGTATGACAAGAAGGAGCTTTTATGACGATTCAACGTATCCCCACGGTATCGCGCCGAGTACATCCCGCAGTGAGCGTGGCGGCCGCCGTGCTGAGCGTCGCCGCCGCGATCCTCGCCGTAATCCTCGTCCGCAACTAGCCCAAACCTTGCCAGCAAACCAAAGGGGTTGTTTTAAGCGACTTCGTTGATGGTGTTGCCGATTTTGCTGGCATCGCTGGCGCTCTCCGAGGGGTGGGAGATGCTGTAGACCAGCTCCTCCTGCTGCGATACGGTGCCGTCTTCGTTGGCGTCGGCCGCTTCATAGGTCTTGGCGGCGGTGCTGGCGCCGGCGCCGCCGACCGCACCACCACCACCACCACCACCGCCGCCGCCCGCGCCTTGGGCTTTGCCGCCGCCCTGCGCGCCGGACGCGCTGTCGGCCGGACGTGGCGGCGCGAACGTGCCGCTCATGATCGCCGTTTCGAGATCCGTTTTCGTGATGGTGCCGTTTTTCTGCGTGTCGATGGCGTCGAACTGCTTGGCCGCGTCGTCGGCCGATACGCCCTTCGATTCAAGGCCGGAGACGAATTCCTCTTTTTTGACCTTGCCGTCCTTGTCGGCGTCCATTTCGCCGAAGACCTTGTTGGCGATGCGCGCGGCGCCCTTCGCAGGGTCGAACGAGGTGGCGCCGGCGCTGCCGGCGCTTGAGATACCGCTGATTGCTGTCATAGTGCTTACTCCATGGTTAAGGACATTGCTGTACTTGTTAACGAACGAATTCGCCTAACTATGAGTGCACGGAATGTAAAGCGGAGTAAAGGCCGGCAGAGTTAGCCAGCTTGGCGCGTTAGCCAACCCGCACCACCATCAACCCGGCGCGCAGGCCGACCCGGACATCCGGATTCGGAAACACCACCAGCTCCTCGGGGTGCTGCACGGTGTAGACGGTGTCGCCGTCGCGGGCGATTTCCTCGCCCTGCCTGAGCGCCGTGAAATTGTGCGTCTCTTTGCCGAACGCCATCTGGAACTGGTCGCTCAACTTGATGATCTGGCGCGCGGTGGTGAAGACGTGCGGCTCTTGCTTGGCTTCGCGCTTGGGCGCACCGCGCAGCAGATCGTCCAGCGCCAGCGCGGCGTCGGCGAATTGCGCCAGGTCGTTCTGGCCCAAGGTGCCGACGCGCCCCAGCTCCACCGTGGTGCCGGCGGCGCCGTGGTATTCGGCGGAGTAGTAACTGTAAGTGCCGACCGAGGCCGGATTCATGATCACCGCGCCGATACCGGCAAGGCCCAGCCACTCGATCAACGCACGGCGCGCCGGCTCGGCGATGATCTCCGGGACGATGGCGAACGTCGGATACACCGACGGCCGGATGGCCGTGTGCAGATCCAGATGCCAGCGCACCGGCCCCGCGTTGCTGAAGAAGGCCGTGGTGGCGGCGATCATCACGTCGGCGCGTGCCGCTTCGACGGTGCCGGCCAAGGTGCCGCGTTCGGCGCGGAACATGCGGTTCAAGTCCGCGTCGATGAAGCGCTTGCCGGCGCGGATGGCGCCGATATTGCCGACGCAAAGCATCAGATTCACCGCCAGCGCCGACGGCTGTTGCGACAGCGCGTCGAGCAGATACGCGATCATTTCGATCGGCCCCGTTTCGTCGCCATGCACGCCGACCGAAATCAGCACCGCCGGCCGCTCGCCGCCGCCACCTTTGATCGTGAGGATGCCGTCGGCCGGCTGCGTCACCGCGAAACCGGCCGCCGTGAAGCGCTGCGCGACGGCGCTGAAATCGGCTTCGGCGAGCGCACGCACGGCCTCCGGTAACGCCGCCGGCAAAGTTTGAATGCGCTCGCTCATGCCTTACACCGCCACGGTGACGTTGCTGGAGGTGGTCGCCTCGGACAGCGCCCACACATCGAGCATCGCCTGTTCCAGATCGGTCGCCACCGCGTAGCCGGTCAGGCCCAGCGCGTTGGCGACCAGTTCGACCGCCTCGACCCCGCCATGGCTACCGGTGGCGTGCAGCAGCACCTGCGACAGCAGTCGTTGCTGCGTGCGGCGCAGCGCGTTTTGCGCGTAGCTGCGCAGCTGTTCCTGCGAACGACTGGTGGCCGGCAGTTTCAGGCCGCGTTCCAGCGTGTCGATGCCGACTTGCGCGCGCAGCGCCAGGCCGACTTGCAGGAAGGCCGGCAAATCCATGCCGAGCGGACGGGTGACCGACAGCGCCGCGAACACGAACGCCGCCACCGATTCGATGGCGTCGACCGCCTTCCACGCGTCGACGAATTCCGGACGCAGGCCGGCGGTGAGCTCCGCGTCGGATTGACCGTCGCCGGACGCCAGCTGCACCAGCGTTTCCGGCTTGGCGAACAGGCGGGTCAACTCGGCCACGCCGTCCTTCAGCTGGTCGGCCGGCACCGTCAGCGCGCCTTCGATGACTGCTTTTTGCAGCACGCGGGTGCGGCCATCGACCTTGATCGATACGGCGCGCGGCACTTTGAGCGCATCGGCGTCCAGCGTGGTGAAGATCGGCGCCAGGTTCAGCGCCGACCATGCCTGGCCCCACGCCAGCAGCACGTCCGCTTCGTCGACGCCATGCTCGCCGGCCAACTGGCGCAGCATCAGCGGGCCGCAACGGTTGACCGATTCATTGGCCAGCACGGTGGCCAGGATGGCGTTGGCCAGCGGGTGCGCCAGCGCCGGGCGCGTGGCCACCAGCAGATCGGGGAAGTACGGCTTCAGCACCGATTCGGCCCAGCTGTTTTCCGTCAGCGGCAGCGCCGACAGAATGCGTTTGTAGCGGTTCTTGACGTTGGCGATGACGACCGCCAGCTCCGGCGTGGTCAGGCCACGGCCGTCGGACTTGCGGCGCGCCAGTTCGGCCACCGTCGGCAGCTGCTCCAGATCGCGCGAAAGCGCGCCCTCTTCTTCCAGGAAGGCGATCAGCGCGGCGTAGCCGTCTTGCACGGCGGCGTCGGTTTGCGCCTGCGCTTCGCGCACCAGCAACTGCGTTTGCAGCGTGTTGTCGCGCAGGACCAGGCGCTCGATGTCGGCGGTCATCTCGTTGAGGATGCGGTTGCGGTCAGCCTCGGTCAGCAGGCCGGCGTTCATTTCAACGTCGAGCCACATCTTCGCGTTCACTTCATGGTCGGAGCAATCCACACCGGCGGAGTTGTCGATCGCATCGGTGAAGATGCGGCCGCCGGACAGCGCGAATTCGATACGGCCGGCCTGGGTCGCGCCCAGGTTGCCGCCCTCCGCCACGACCTTGCAGCGCAGTTCGTTGCCGCTGACGCGGATGCGGTCGTTGGCGCGGTCTTTTACCTGCGCGTGGGTCTCGGTCGAAGCCTTGATGTAGGTACCGATGCCGCCGTTGTAGAACAGGTCAACCGGCGCCAGCAGGATGCGGTGCATCAGTTCTTCCGGCGCCAGCGCCGTCTCTTCGATGTCGAGCGCCGCGCGCACTTGCGGCGACAGCTCGATCGAACGGGCCGAGCGCGGGAACACGCCGCCGCCCTGCGAGATCAGCGATTTATCGTAATCTTCCCACGAGGAGCGCGGCAGCGCGAACATGCGCTGGCGTTCGGCGAAGGACACCGCGACGTCCGGGGTCGGATCGAGGAAGATGTGACGGTGGTCGAAGGCGGCCAGCACCTTCAATTGACGCGACAGCAGCACGCCGTTGCCGAACACGTCGCCCGACATGTCGCCCACGCCGACCATGGTGATCGGGGTCGTGCTCATGTCGTGGCCGATTTCGTAGAAGTGGCGTTTTACGGCTTCAAAGGCGCCCTTGGCGGT
>DASVTJ010000156.1:0-2804 GCA_036387635.1 Duganella sp. | reverse complement strand
CAGTGCGAGCATCCCGAGTGTATTCTCTGGTTTTACGACCGGACCAAATCGCACAAACGCCGCTGGTGCAGCATGGCGCTGTGCGGCAACCGCTACAAGGCGGCGCAGTTCAGGAAGCGCAGTCAGGGCGCCGCTTGACGTCGGTTTCATACATTTCATGAAAATTGGAAGCTGGAGGCGTGTATGCTTTTGCCGGATGAATCGCAGTTAAACCAAGTGCTGCCGTTTCCGTTGCTGATCGAAGCGCTGCGGCAGGCGTTTACCGCCGGCGCCGAGGTGCCGCTGCGGCACACCCACCATGTCGGCGCCGGCGACACGGCCGGCATCTCGCTGCTGATGCCGGCGTGGGACGCGGATGGTTTTTACGGCGTCAAGATCGTCAATATCTACGGCAATAATCACACGCGCAACAAGCCGGGCTTGCACGCCACCTATATCTTGCACGACGCCACCACCGGCGAGCCGCTGGCCATCTTCGACGGCAATGTCATCACCTCGCGCCGTACCGCCGCCGCGTCGGCGCTGGGCGTAGATTATCTGGCGCGCAAGGATGCGCGCTCGCTGCTGGTGTGCGGCGCCGGGCGCGTCGGCAGTCTGCTGGCGCCCGCCATCGCCACGGTGCGCCAGCTCGACGAGATCATGGTTTGGGACATCAACCCCAGCGCCGCAGAGCGCGCGGTGCAGGCCTTGCGCGCGCAGGGCTTGCCCGCGCGGGTGGCGGTTACGCTCGAGCCGGCCGCCCGCAGCGCCGACATCATCAGCTGCGCCACCTTGGCCAGCCAGCCTTTCCTGCGGGCGGAGTGGCTGGCGGCGGGCAGCCACATCGATCTGGTCGGCAGTTTCACGCCGCAGATGTGCGAAGCCGAGCCGGCGTGTTTTGCCGGCGCCGGCGTCTGGGTCGACACCGGCGAGGCGACCACCAAGTCCGGTGACATCCTCAACGCCATCGCGGCGGGATGTCTGAAGCCGGAAGCTATCCGAGGCGACTTGACCTTGCTTGCGCGCGGCCAGTGCGCCGGCCGAGTCTCGCCCGATGAGCGCACGGTATTCAAGGCCGTCGGCACGGCGCTGGAAGACCTCGCCGCCGCCAAGCTGGCCTTCCGGCAACTCGGCGCGACGCGCCGACCCGTCACGACGCTCAGTCGCGGCCTGCCCGGCGCCGTTTGATCAGCCAGTAGCTTGCCCCCGCCACTGCCGAAGCGATGGCCACTTTGCGTACCAGCCCGGCGCGGTTGTGCTGCCACTCCGACTTGATGCCCATTTCGGCGAAGATATTCGGCACGTGGCCCTGGCGCAGGTCGCCGGCGACGCCCTCGACGACGTTGATGCGGTCGGCCAGCAGCAACAACAGCCAGTGGCGGATGTCGTTCTCGCTCAGCTTGTAGGCGGCGCCGCGCAACCGCCCGCTGAGGCCGGTGGGCGGCGCGCTGGTGCCGAACACCGGGGTGACCCCCGGCCGCTCAACCGAATGGAACACCTCCATCTTCAGCGGCTGGTCTTCGGGCGCGCTCCAGTGGACGTTGTCGAGCCGGGGCGGCGTGCGTTCCATCGGGTAGCCGGGGCGGTTGGCGTGGTCGAGATCGGCGCCCCAGCCCGGGATGTCGGCGGTATCGGGCACGCTGCGCGGCGCGGCAGGCGAGACAATGTCGGCGCTGTGGTCGCGCCGGGGTTCTGTGTGATGGCTTGATTCCATGATGGCTCCCGGTCCGGTGTGGTTGATGTCAATGCGCGGCGACACGTGGCCGGTCGCCGCCAGGCGGAACCAGCACGGTTTTGATGCAGTTGTCGAGCTTGCTTGAGAAGATGTGATAGGCGTCCGACACTTCCTCCAGCGGCACCCGGTGCGTGATGATTTTCTTCGGATCGAGCCGGCCTGCCTGGATGTGCTCGATCAGGCGCGGCAGATGGCGCTTGACGCTGGCCTGGTTCATGCGCAACGTCAGCCCCTTGTTGACCGCGTTGCCGATCGGCACGGCGTTGAACGTGGGGCCATAGACGCCGACGATCGAGACGTTGCCGCCCTTGCGGACCGAATTGATGGCCCAGTGCAGCGCGGTGGCGGCGCCGCCCTGCAGCTTCATGTAGCGCCCAATGACGGTCTGGGCCACGCTGCCCGACGCTTCGCAGCCGACGCAGTCGATGCAGACATCGGCCCCCAGCCAGTCGGTCATCTTTTTGATGTGGATGGCCACGTCTTGGACATCCTTGAAATTGACGACTTCGCACTGGGCGTAGTTCTTGACGAACTCAAGCCGGTAATCGACGTGGTCGACCACGATCACGCGGCCGGCGCCGAACAGCCACGCCGATTTGGCCGCGAAGATGCCGACCGGGCCTGCGCCGAACACGACCACCGTGTCGCCGCGCGCGATGTCGCCCATCTCGGCGCCCTGGTAGCCGGTGGGGCAGGCGTCGGTCAGCAGCACGGCGTCGTCGGGGTCGAGGCCGTCGGGGATCACCGTCGGGCCGACGTCGGCCATCGGCACGCGCACGAACTCGGCCTGGCCACCGTCATAGCCGCCGGCGGTGTGCGAGTAGCCGTAGATGCCGCCGACGGCGCTGGCCGACGGGTTGGTGTTGTGGCAATTGCCGTACAGTTCCTTCTGGCAGAAATAGCAGGAGCCACAAAACACGTTGAACGGCACCAGCACATGGTCGCCCACTTTGAGCGATTGCACCGACGGGCCGACCTCGACGACTATGCCGGTGAACTCGTGCCCGAACGTGGTGCCCACGCGGGTGTCCGGCATCAGGCCGTGGTAAAGATGCAGATCCGATCCGCAGATGCAGGATCGGGTGACGCG
>DASVTJ010000155.1:0-3572 GCA_036387635.1 Duganella sp. | reverse complement strand
GGGGTGGCGCGTGCGAGAATCGCGCCAGCTTAATAAGGGGAAGTGTATGTTTGGATTCGATGTGCGTGCGGCCAAGGTGACGTGGACGGTGTTTCTGGTGGCGCTGCTGCTGTTTGTCGCCTATCTCGTGTCGTCGACGCTGCTGGTGGTGGCCTTCGCGGTGTTCTTCAGCTACCTGCTGTATCCGCTGATCGAACTGGCCGACCGCTTCCGCCCGAAGCGCGTTTCGCGCACGGTATCGATCGCTTTCGTATTCCTGCTGGTAATCGTGCTGCTGGCAATCGTTGGCACCTTGTTCGGCACCCGCATCGAGGAGCAGGCGACCAGCCTGAGCCAACAACTCCCCGCTTTGCTCAAGTCCGGTTCGCTGATCGATCGCATCCCGCTGCCGGACTTCATGGAGCCGCTGCGCGCCCGCATCCTCAATTTCCTGCAACACCAGATGTCGGCGGGTGGCGACCAGGCCATGCCGTGGGCCAAGCAGTTCGGCGCCGGCGTGCTGCACGCGGCCGGCAACCTGATCTATCTGGTGCTGGTGCCGGTGCTGAGCTTCATGTTGATCAAGGAGGCGCCGGCCATGCGCGTGAGCCTGCTGGCATGGCTGAAGCCCGCCAAGCGCGGCCTGTGGTCGAAGATCATCGCCGATCTCGACTTGCTGCTGTCGCGCTATGTGCGCGCGGTGCTGTTCCTGTCGATCGCCACTTTCATTTCCTACAGCATCGGGCTGTCGCTGCTGGGCGTGGAATATTCGCTGCTGCTGGCCGGCGTGGCGGCGGTGCTGGAATTTATTCCCTTCGCCGGACCGCTCGCCGCCATCATGCTGGCGCTGCTGGTCGCGGGCTTTTCCGGCTACGACCATCTGCTGTGGCTGACGATGTTCCTGGTGGCCTACCGCCTGGTGCAAGATTATGTGATCAATCCGTATCTGATGAGCGAAGGCGTCGAGGTCAGCCCGCTGATGGTCATTATCGGACTGCTGGCCGGCGAGCAGCTTGGCGGCGTGGTCGGTATCTTCCTGTCGGTGCCCGTGATGGCGGCGGCCAGGCTGGTGTTCCTTCGGTTGCGCGACGCCACGCCGGCCGAGATCGGCGCCACCGTCGCCGTCGTCGAACCGGCAGTGCCCATTATGGAACCGGCGCCGGTGCCGAGTTACGAGGTCAAGCGCGTGACGCCACGCGTCTGACCGCTCACTTGCCGTCGCCGCAGCACTTCTTGTATTTTTTTCCGCTGCCGCAAGGGCAGGGATCGTTACGGCCGACCTTGGCGGCCTTGGGCGCCGCGGTATGCCAGAAGGCGTTGATTTGGATCACCGCCGGCGTGACCGCGCGTTCCCAGTCGTCGCCTTCGCGCTGGAACGGCGCCAGCCATTCCGGATGGGCCGCCCGCAGCGGCGCCCAACCGTCGGCGTCGAGCGCGATGCCGGTCTCGAAACCGGCGGTCCACGCTTGCGCGCTCCAAGCGCCGCCGCATTCGTAGATCGGCTCGAAGCTGCCGGGATCTTGCATCATCCATTTGCGCATGTACTCGAAATGACGCAGCACCAGCGCGGTCGCGGCGTCGGTGCCGGCCGCTTGCCCGCCGCCCCACACCTTGGGTAGCCACACTTCCTGCGCCGGCGCTCGCGGTCCGATGACCAGCGCCGTGAGCAGCCCCTCGAGCGCCGACACGTCCATGGCGTCTTGGCTTATCTCGCTGAGCATGTCGTCAAGCTGGTCGTATTCGTCGTCGCTGAGTGGGGTGGTGAGCATAATGTGAATTGTTTGGTCGGGAGAGTCGACATTCTACCTGTTAGCGACCCTGTCAATCATCCGAGCAATTTTATTGGATTCCAAATATGATGCGTGCCAGCCCTATCCAATTCTTGAACCCATGGAGCAGACATGAACGCACGTAACCTTCTGGCCGCCGCCAGCCTGACCCTCGCCGCATTCGCCGGCGCCATGCCCGCCATTGCAGCGGCCGCCGCACCCGACTTGGTCCAGGTGAAAGCTGCCCACGATTTGCTGCAGTCGATGCAGGCCGAGAAGCTGTTGCGCATGACCGCCGGCATGAGCAAGTTTCCCAATCCGGCCCAGCGCGAGCTGACGATGGCCAAGGTGGAAAAGCTCACGCCCGAGATGGTCTACACCCGTTTGTCGGTGCCGGTGGCGCGCCTGGTCGGCACCGAGACGGCCGTCGAGATGACGCGCTACTACCAATCGAGCTATGGCCAGAAGCTGCTGCAGCAAACCTATAACGGCGCGCCGCGCATGTTCCCGGTCGATCCGACCCCGACGCCGACCGAAAAGACCGCGCTGAAAAAGCCGGCCTTTGTCAAAGCCAACACCGAATTCAAGGCGGCGGAACCGGCGATCCGCCATGAAGTATTCCTGCTGCTGAGCGAAATCAATCGCGGAAAATAATTAACGAGCGCCGCCGTCACGTATGCCGGGATGGCGGTCGACGTGCGCTGCCGCACGCTGAGCAACGATGCGGCGCTTGAGATTTGCGGCTTGCGCCCGATCTGCATATGGAACCACTAAGGAGAAACAGCCATGACCGTCATCGATAATTACCTGCCGCAGCACGCGCATTCGACGCCAGATCCAGACGTGCCACCGCCGCCGCCGGAAAAAGATCCGCCGCCGGACAACATGCCTGTGCCGGAGCAGGCGCCGATCGAAGAGCCGACGCCGAAGGCGCCTCCGATCAAAGCTTAATGATTATTTAGCTAACAATTCACTTTGGCACCGCGTCGGCGGTGCCGCGCGGAGCCGCTGTAACGGCGGCTCCGACTCAGTTCGCGCGCGGCTGCTGCTCGGGCTTGCCATGCTGGCCGTCCTCCGGCAACTTTGGAATGCTTTTGATTTCCTCGTCAGTCTCCTTCTGCGCGGGCGTGCGCTCGCCGCTGCCGATATCGGCTTCGTTCAGCATGTGGTCGCCGCCGGCAGCCTGGTCGTCCTGAGTCGGTTTGTTCGGTTGATTCATTGCTTCACTCCTGATTGATTGAAAGATGGTCTAAAGATTCATGCTAGCAGGTTGCCGCGTCGACCGGCGCGCAATGGACACGCTCGCAAAGTGTGACGAAACTGTGCACACTGTTGCTCTTCGGCTACATATTTGCCGATTTGTGTCCGGGGTCACACGGCCGTCATCAAAGTGTTCATATAATTTGCTCATGTCATCAGTTTTTCGTTCACGGAGAAGCATCATGGGCAATTCCTTACACAACAAAATCTACCTCGGTCGTCGCAGTGCCGCGTTGAGCACGAAGAGTGTGCAAGCCCTGATTTGTATCGCCGCATTCGCCAGCATCGGTCTGGTTTGGCTAGCGATCCGGGCGCTGCAATAACGGCGCTGTCCGCCACGCTGTTTGCCATTTTATAAGGCGGGTTGAAGCGATCCCGGTGTCTGCCGGCAACGCGATGGCGGCGCATTTTCTTGCCGTCGTCCCGCCGGGCGCGTACCATGGGGGCCGCAGCAGTCTCTTATGGATAAATGGCAATGAAGAACGAGAAATTAACGCAGGACGAGTACGACGCGCTCGATGAAGTCAAACGCGGTCTCAAGGCGGGCGAGCGCGTCAGCGCCCG
>DASVTJ010000154.1:0-3718 GCA_036387635.1 Duganella sp. | reverse complement strand
ATCGCCGCCGGGAACACGATCTCGTTCATTTCCGGATTGTAGTAGGCGTTGACGGTTTGCGGCGTCATGCCCCACTCTTCGCGGTCGATCGGCTTGCCCAGCTTGTTGAGTTCCTTGTTGTACTCGAACTGATGCGAACGGATCACGTTGCCGACCAGGTCGTCCTTCGACACTTCCAGCTTGCTGTAGTCGCGCCACTTGTTCGGATAGCCGATCTTGGTGGTGAACTTGGCCAGCTTGGCTTGCGCCTGCTTCTTGGTGACCGGGCTCATCCAGTCAAGCTTGTCGATGCTGGTCTTGTACGACGCCATCAGATTTTTGACCAGCGCCTCCATGCGCGCCTTGCGGTCGGCCGGGAAATGCTGCTCGACATACAGCTTGCCCACCGCCTCGCCCAGCGCGCCCTCGGCCAGCGCGACGCCGCGTTTCCACAGCGGCCGCTGCTCGGTCACGCCGGTCAGTACGGTGCCGTAGAAGCCGAAGTTTTCGTCGACGTAGTTCTTGCTCAGGTAGGGCGCGAACGCGTGCAGCGTCTGCCAGTGGAAGTAGGCCTTGATCGTGTCGAGCGGGGTCTTCTCGAGCAGCGCGGTCAGGCCCTTGAAGTAGCTCGGCTGGCTGACGATCACATACTTGGCCTTGCCGGCGATGCCGGTCTCGTCCAGGTAGGCGCTCCAGTCGAAGCCCGGCGCCATCGTGCCCAGCTTGGCGATGTCGACCTTGTTGTAGGCCTTGATCGGATCGCGCAGCTCGACCTTGGTCCATTGCAGCTTGGCCAGTTCCTTTTCGAACTCCACGATCGCGTGCGCGGTGACGGCGCCGTGCGCGTCGCCGCCCAGGGTCAGCATCTTGCCAACGTGCAGCTCGTACTTGGTCAGCACGTCCGCCAGCTTGGCGTCGTCGGCTTTCAGGTAATAGTCGCGGTCCGGCAGGCCCAGGCCATCCTGGTACAGGTCGGCCACGTACTTGGTCGAATCCTTGTTGTCCTGGTGGATGCCGAAGGCGTACGGGGCGCTGACGCCCAGCTTGTTCATGTGCGCGATCAGCGTCGGCAATTGTTTTTTGTCGGTGATGGCGGCGATCTTGGCCAGCTCGGGCTTGAGCGGCGCCGCGCCCAGTTGTTCGCGCTTGGCCTCGTCCATGTAGCTGGCGTAGAAGTCGCCGATGCGCTGGGCGTCGGAGCCGGCCGCCTTGTTCGGCGTGTTGGCCGCGCCCTCGATGATGGTGCGCAGTTGCGGCTGGATATCGTCGCGCACTTTGGCGAAGCTGCCCCAGCTCGATTTGTCGGCCGGGATTTCGGTCGTGGCCAGCCACTTGCCGTTCATGTGGGTGAACAAGTCGTCCTGCACGCGCACGGCCGGATCGATATATTCGGTGGCGATGCCGGAGGTCATTTTGCCGGCGGTGGCGGCGGTGTTGGCTGCGGCGGCGGTAGCGCTGGCTGCCGCTGGCGTGGCATTTTTGGTGGTGTCTGCGGCGCCGGCCAACCCTGCGATCAGGCTCAGCATCAATGCACTTACGAGATGACGTTTCACAGAAAATCCTTCATATGTAAAAAGGCAAAAGGCCACCGCACGATGCGGGGCCTGTAACGCTTTATATCACAGCGTTGTCACTGTTACCAGATGATGACACGCTGTTCCGGCGCCACATACATCTTGTCGCCCGGCTTGACGCCGAAGGCGTCGTAAAAGCCCGGCTGGTTGACCATGGTGCCGTTGGCGCGGAACTGCCCCGGCGAATGCGGATCGGTCTTCACCTGCAAAATCTGCTGCTCGTCGCGCATGCGCACGCGCCACACCTGGCCGAAGCCCATGAAGAAACGCTGGTCGCCGGTCAGGCCGTCGATGACCGGCGCTTCCTTGCCGCCCAGCGACAGTTTGTAGGCCTTGTAGGCGATCGCCACGCCGGAGTTGTCGGCGATGTTCTCGCCCAGGGTCAGCTCGCCGTTGACGTTGTAGCCCTTGATCGGGCTGTAGGCGCTGTATTGCTTGACCAGCGCGTCGGTCTTGGCCTTGAAGTTGGCGCGGTCCTGCTGGGTCCACCAATCGCGCAGGTTGCCGTCGCCGTCGGCCTGGCTGCCGCCGTCGTCGAAGCCGTGGCTGATCTCGTGGCCGATGACCGCGCCGATGGCGCCGTAGTTGACCGCGTCGTCGGCCTTGGCGTCGAAGAACGGCGGCTGCAGGATCGCGGCCGGGAACACGATCTCGTTCATCGTCGAGTTGTAATAGGCGTTGACGGTCTGCGGCGTCATGCCCCATTCCTCGCGGTCGATCGGTTTGCCCAGCTTGTTGAGCATGCGCTGGTTGGCGAAGTTCGCCGCGCGCAGCACGTTGCCGATCAAGTCGGTGCGGGTGATCGACAGCGACGAATAATCGCGCCACTTGGTCGGGTAGCCGATCTTCGGCGTGAACTTGGCCAGCTTGGCTTGCGCCTCCTTCTTGGTGTCGGCGCCCATCCAGTCGAGCCCGTCGATGCTGGTCTTGTACGAGGCCAGCAGGTTCTTCACCAGCTCGTCCATGCGCGCCTTGCGCTCCGGCGGGAAATACTCGGCCACGTACAGCTGGCCCAAGCCCTCGCCGATCGAACGCTCGACCAGCGCCACGCCGCGTTTCCAGCGCGGCTCCTGCACCGCCACGCCGGTCAGCGCGGTGCTGTAGAAGTCGAAGCTTGCATCGGCGAACTCTTTCGACAGATACGGCGACGCGCTGCGCAGCAATTGCCATTCGAAGTAGGCTTTCCAGGTCGCCAGATCGGCCTTTTCCAGCGCGGCGTTGAAGCCGGCCAGATAACTGGGCTGGTTGACGATCACGTAGTCGACCTTGTTGGCCACGCCGGCCGAGGCCAACGCGTGGCCCCAGTCGTACGCGGGCGCCAGCTCGGGCAACTTGGCGATCGGGGTCTTGTTGTAGCGTTTGACGGGGTCGCGGTTTTGCACCTTGGTCCACTGCGCCTCGGCCAGCGCGGTTTCCAGCGCGACGACGGCCTTGGCGTTGGCTTCGGGATTCTTGTCGCCGGCCAGCTTCAAGGTTTTGGCGATATGCGCCTCGTACTTGACCAGGATCGCCGCCAGTTTGGCGTCGTCCTTTTTCAGATAATAGTCGCGGTCCGGCAGGCCCAGGCCGCTTTGCGCAATGCCGACCGCGTACCTGGTCGATTCGCGCGCATCCTGGCGCACGTAGACGCCGTAGGGCGTGGCCACGCCGAGCTTGTCCAGATGCGAGATCAGCATCGGGAAGGCTTTCTTGTCCTTGATCGCGCGAATGCGGTTGAGCTCGCCTGTCAGCGGGCGGATGCCCAGCGCGTCGAGCTTCTTCTCATCCATGAAACTGGCGTACAGGTCGCCGATCTTTTGCGCCTCGCTGCCCGCCTTTTTTCCTTTTTGCGCCTCGGTCTTCTCGACCAGGCCACGCAGTTCGGACAAGGTGTCGTCGCGCAGCTTGGCGAAAGTGCCCCAGCTCGATTTGTCGGCCGGGATCTCCGTGTTCTTCAGCCACTGGCCGTTGAGGTGGGTGTAGAAGTCGTCCTGCACGCGCACGCTGCGGTCGATGTTCTTGACTTCGATGCCGGAAGTGAGCGCCGGCGCGGGCGATTCCGCAGCTTGGGCAGCGTGGGCGAAGGCGGTGACGAGGCTTAACGCCATGGTGCTGAGGATAATTCGTTTCACTGCGTGTCCTTTGGGTGAGAACTTCCGTTTTGAAACCTGATGTGGCGTATTTAA
>DASVTJ010000153.1:0-9853 GCA_036387635.1 Duganella sp. | reverse complement strand
GGCCAGCAGCGACGCCACGGCAAAGGCGGCGGCAAAGTTGTATTCGTTGTAGAGAATTTCCACTTGCAGCGGCACGGTGTTGGTTTCGCCACGGATGTGGCCGGACACCACCGACACCGCGCCGAACTCGCCCATCGCGCGGGCGTTGCACAGGATCACGCCATACAGCAGGCCCCATTTAATGTTCGGCAAGGTCACGCGGCGGAAGGTGTCCCAACCGGACGCGCCCAGCACGATGGCGGCCTCTTCCTCTTCGCTGCCTTGCGCCTGCATTAGCGGGATCAGCTCGCGCGCGACGAACGGGAACGTGACGAAGATGGTCGCCAGCACGATGCCGGGCACGGCGAACAAAATCTTAATGTCGTGCTCCTGCAGCCACGGCCCCATCCAGCCCTGCGCGCCAAACAGCAGCACATAGATCAGGCCGGAGATCACCGGCGACACCGAGAACGGCAAGTCGATCAGGGTCAACAGAAAACTTTTGCCCCAGAACTCGAACTTGGCGATGCACCACGAGGCGGCGATGCCGAACACCAGGTTCAGCGGCACGGCGATGGCGGCGGTGATCAGGGTCAGCTTGATGGCCGAGATCGCGTCTTCCTCGACGATGGCGGCCACGTAGGCTTCCCAGCCCTTGCGGAAGGCCTCAACGAATACCGCCACCAGCGGCACGAACAGGAACAACGTCAAAAAGGTCAACGCGATGGCGATCAGTACGCCGCGCACCCACATCGGTTCGAGGGTTTTGGGGGCCGACGGCAATTCACCGCGACGCACCGGGACGGGAGGCAATCCGCTCATATTATTTACCGGTCCTTCTGCGAGCCCAGGCTTGCAACAGGTTGATGCTCAACAGCATAAGGAACGACGCCACCAGCATCACCACCGCGATCGCGGTGGCGCCGGCGTAGTCGTACTGCTCGAGTTTGGTGATGATGAATAGCGGCGTGATTTCGGAAATCATCGGCATGTTGCCGGCGATGAAAATCACCGAGCCGAATTCGCCGGTGGCGCGCGCAAAGGCGAGCGCGAAGCCGGTCATCAGCGATGGCAGGATGGTCGGGAAAACCACACGGGTGAAGGTCTGGAAGGCGTTGGCGCCTAGGCTGGCGGCGGCCTCCTCCAGCTCGCGTTCGGCATCCTCCAGCACCGGTTGCACGGTGCGCACCACGAATGGCAGGCCGATGAACGTCAGCGCGATGACCACGCCGATCGGCGTGAACGCCACCTTGATGCCAAGCACGCCTTCGATGAACTGGCCGTACCAGCCGTTGGCCGAGTACAGCGCCGTCAACGTGATGCCGGCGACGGCGGTCGGCAGCGCAAACGGCAAGTCCACCAGCGCGTCGATGATGCGTTTGCCGGGAAACTCGTAGCGCACCAGCACCCAGGCGACGATGCCGCCGAAAATCACATTAATAAATGCGCCGATCAACGAAGCGCCGAACGTCAGCCGGTACGAGGCCATCACCCGGTCCGACGTCACCGCCGCCCAGAACGCTTCCCACGTCAGCGTGAACGTCTTCAGGAAGACCGCCGACAGCGGGATCAGGACGATCAGCGTCAGGTAGAAAATGGTGAAGCCCAGCGATAGCCGGAAGCCCGGCATCACGCGGTAGGGCGCGCCTTTGGCGGCGACGCGCGCCGGAACGGGCGCTGCGAAAACTGCTGACATGAATGCTCCCTTATTACAAATTCTTCTATAAGGGCTGCATAATCTCATCTGTGCTTCATATTACAAACGAAGCATTTTTTATTTAGTTAGACGATTAGGGTATATAGCTACTCAGAATATGAGTTTGGCCGCGACCGCCACCAGAATGAACGCCAGCAGGCCGCGCAGCATGCGCTCCGGCACCGACTTGGCGAAGTACGAACCGAGCGTGATGCCCGGCAGGGACCCGACAAGCAAGGTCAGCAGCAGCATCCAGTCGATCGAGCCCAGCCACCAGTGGCCGACGGCGGCGATGGCCGTCAGCGGCACCGCGTAGGCGATGTCGGTGCCGGCCACTTCGGCCGGCGTCAGGCGCGGGTACAACATCACTAGCACGGTGGCGCCGATGGCGCCGGCGCCGATCGAGGAAATGGTCACCAAGGTGCCGAGGACGACGCCCGAGACGATGGTGGCGGTCGTCAGCGCCCGGCCGTGCAGCTGGCGCGTCGGACTGGCGTTGACCCAAGCCAGCATTTTGCGTTTGAATAGTAGCGCGCAGACGGTCAGCAGCACCGAGCCGGCGATCATGTAGCGGATCACTTGGCCGAGCTCCGGGCTGAGCGTGCCGAAATATTTGAGGCCGAGGCTGGCGACCACGGCGGCGGGCAGCGC
Organism: Duganella sp.; assembly: GCA_036387635.1. Lineage (GTDB taxonomy): Bacteria > Pseudomonadota > Gammaproteobacteria > Burkholderiales > Burkholderiaceae_D > Rugamonas. The sequence goes on along the minus strand of DASVTJ010000153.1, from coordinate 7,527 downwards.
GCCGATGCACAGGCGCCGCACGATATCCCAGTGGACCGTGCCACGCAAACGGTGGGTGAAGGTGCCGACGCCCTTGGTCAGCGAGGCGAACGCCAGATCGGTGCCGACAGCGACGGCGGGCGAGACGCCGAACAGCAGCGTCAGCAGAGGCGTCATCAGTGAACCGCCGCCAACGCCCGTCATGCCCACCAATACGCCAACCGCGAACCCCGAAATAATAAACGATACATCCATGCAATTCCCCAAGAGTAGGCCGAAGGGTACCTACTCTAGGGAAATATCCAAACAACGCAATCCTTATTTGCTTATGCGTTAGTTGTTCGGCCGCTTATGCGTTATTTGTTTGGCTGGGGCGTCAGGCGCAGGTAAGGCTTGGCGGCGGTAAAGCCTTTCGGATACTTTTGCGCGAGCACTTCCGGGTCTTGCACCGTCAGCGGAATGATGACGTCGTCGCCGTCTTTCCAGTTGCCGGGCGTTGCCACGGTGTAGCCGTCGCTCAATTGCAGCGCGTCGATCACGCGCAGCACTTCGTCGAAATTGCGGCCCGTGCTCATCGGGTAGGTCAGGCTCAGGCGCACTTTCTTGTTCGGGTCGATGACGAACAGCGTGCGCACCGTGGCGGTGGTCGAGGCGTTCGGGTGGATCATGTCGTACAAGGTGGCGACCTTGCGGTCTTCGTCGGCGATGATCGGGAAGCCGACCACGGTGTCCTGCGTGTCCTCGATGTCGGTGATCCAGGCCTTGTGCGACTCGGCCGGATCGACCGACAGCGCGATCGCCTTGACGTTGCGCTTGTCGAACTCGGGCTTCAGCTTGGCGGTCAGGCCCAGCTCGGTGGTGCAGACGGGGGTGAAGTCGGCCGGATGGGAAAACAGCACCACCCAGGAATCGCCCGCCCATTCATGGAACTTCAGCTTGCCGATCGAGGAGTCTTGTTCAAAATCAGGGGCGGTATCGCCCAGTCGTAATGTCATGGTCGTCTCCAGAAGTTGTTACGGTTGAATGGCACGTGCCCTATTCTGCGCCATATCTATCAATAAATACAACATTTCCAGTCCATGGGGCCAGTCGCCTAGTCCTGACTCGGTGTTGATGTGTCCCAGCGCGCCGCCGTCGACGAAATGGCTGTTCCAGCGCTGCGCCCACTGCGCCGCGCGCGGCGCCGCCATCCACGGATCGTTGGTGCTGCCGATCATGATTGACGGGCACGGCAATGCCTGCTGCGGCAATTGCGCGGCGACGTTGAATTTATCGGGATCGGCAGGCGCCACCAGCAACACACCGGCCACGCCGGACGGATCGCGCGCCACGCTGTGCGCGGTGGCCAGGCAGCCGAAGCTGTGTGCGATGATCAACAGCGGACGCGTATCGTCCGCGCCGCCGCCCGATTGACTCAGTTGGCTCGATCCGCTCGATCGGCCCGATCGGCCCGATTGGCGCAGCTCATCGACCCGCGCCGACCAGCGCGCCAGATCCGGCGCCTCCCAATCGTCCTGCTCGACCCGCTCGAAAGCGGGAAACAAGTGCTGCCAGCGGCTTTGCCAGTGGTCCGGCCCGCTGTTATGCAGCCCCGGCGCGACCAGCACCCGAAACGGACCAACAGCCTGCGCGACGTTTTGCACGATCCCTCCACCGGCCGCGTGCTCACCAGCGAGCGGCCAGGCGGATGGCGACGCATGGCCCGCCCCCTGCCCTGCCGCCTGCCGTATCGCCTGCGTAATGTCTTGCCGACTTGAGTGATCGCGCGCCGCGGACATGGGCTTACTTAGGCTGGTAAATTTGATCGAACAGGCCACCATCGGCAAAGTGGGTCTTCTGGGCCTTGGCCCAGTCGCCGGAGATCTGGGCGATCGTGAACAGTTTCACGGCCGGGAATTGGGCGGCATATTTCTTGGCCGCCTTCTCGACGGCGGGACGGTAGTAGTTCTTGGCGATGATTTCCTGGCCTTCATCGGTGTAGAGGAAGTTCAGATACGCTTCGGCCACCTTGCGGGTACCGCGACGGTCGACCACTTTGTCGACCACGGCCACCGGCGGCTCGGCCAGGATGGAGACCGACGGCGCGATGATATCGAATTTGCCCGGGCCCAGTTCCTTGATGGCCAGCAGCGCCTCGTTTTCCCACGCGATCAGCACGTCGCCGATGCCGCGCTCGACGAAGGTGGTGGTGGCGCCGCGCGCGCCGGAATCGAGCACCGGCACGTTCTTGTACAGCTTGCCCAGGAAGTCCTTGGCGGTCGCTTCGCTGCCGCCCGGCTGGCGCAGCGCGTAGCCGTAGGCGGCCAGATGGTTCCAACGGGCGCCGCCGGAGGTTTTCGGATTCGGGGTGATAACGGAGACACCCGGCTTGACCAGATCGTTCCAGTCCTTGATGCCCTTCGGGTTGCCCTTGCGGACCAGGAACACGATGGTCGAGGTGTACGGGGTGCTGTTGTGCGACAGTTTTTTCTGCCAGTCCGGCGCCAGGATCTTGCGCTCGGCGATGGCGTCGATATCATAGGCCAGCGCCAGCGACACCACGTCCGCTTCCAGGCCGTCGATCACGGCACGGCCCTGCTTGCCCGAACCGCCGTGCGATTGCTTGATCTTCACGGTATCGCCGGTCTTAGCTTTCCAGTCCTTGGCGAAGGCGGCGTTGACATCCTGGTACAGCTCGCGCGTCGGGTCGTACGACACGTTCAGCAACGAAATGTCGGCGGCGATGACAGATGAGGCTGCCGTAGCGGCAAAAATGGCTGCGGCGATAATTTTTTTGGACAGCATTTAATTCCCCTAGTTGTGTAGGCAAAGAGTAATACCGCCACTTATGAATGAGAACTAAGCTTTTGTCAGTTCCATATACGCAAAGCTTATATAGAACCGCGAACCCTAGTAGAAGCGGTTGAATAGCACCACCGCCCAAGTCGCCGCTGCCAGCAGGCAGGCCAGCAGCACCGCCGCGCTGCCGAAATCCTTGGCGTTCTTCGACAAGGGATGGCGCTCCAGCGAAACTCGGTCGACCACCGCCTCGATCGCCGAGTTAATCAGTTCGACGATCAACACCAAGGTCAGCACGGCGATCAGCACCAGTTTCTCAAAAGCGGAAATGCGCAGCACCAGCGCCACGACCGTACCGACGACAAACAGGACCAACTCCTGCCGGAACGCGTGTTCGTGCTTCCAGGCTGCCTTCAGGCCGTCGACCGAATAGAAAAAGGCCGAAAAAATCCGTTTGAGGCCGCTTGTGCTTTTGAATTCGCTGACAGGTTCCATAGTGTTTGACGAGAAAATATGACGGGCTAAAGATGCTGCATTATGCATCAATTCACATTTTTTTCACATTATGGTATAACGTAGTGATCAAATACTGCACTGCACCAACCACATCATGAAAATCGAAACCGTTCCCGAGCAAAAGACCACTATTCAGGTGATCGAGCGCATGGTGGCGCTGTTGGATGCGCTGGCCAGGTACCCCGACCCTGTGAGCCTGAAGGAATTGTCCAAGGTTTCCGGGCTCCACCCTTCGACGGCGCACCGTATTCTCAACGATATGGTGCTGACCCGCTTCGTCGACCGCATCGAACCGGGCACTTATCGCCTCGGCATGCGGCTGCTGGAACTGGGCAACGTGGTCAAGAGCCGCTTGTCGGTGCGCGAAGCGGCGCTCGATTTCATGCGGGCATTGCACAAGAAGACCCAGCAGACCATCAACCTGTCGGTGCGCCAGGGCGACGAGATCGTCTATATCGACCGCGCGTTCTCGGAGCGTTCCGGCATGCAGGTGGTGCGGGCGATCGGCGGACGCGGTCCGCTGCATCTGACATCGACCGGCAAGCTGTTCCTGTCGGTGGACGAGCCGAAAGCCATCCGCGCCTATGCCACGCGCACTGGACTGGCCGGCCACAACAAGAATTCGATCACGGATTTGTCGAAGCTGGAGCGAGAGCTCAGCCTGGTCAAGTCGCGCGGCTATGCGCGCGATAACGAGGAGTTGGAACTGGGGGTGCGTTGCATGGCCGCCGGCATTCACGACGACAGCGGCAAGCTCATTGCCGGGCTGTCGATCTCGGCGCCGGCCGACCGTCTGCAGGAAGACTGGCTGGAAGATCTGGTCACAACCGCCAACCAGATCTCCGCCACCCTCGGTTACATGCCGGTCGAATAAACCGGCGAACTGCCGCCCGTGGTCAGCGCGGCGGGCTTGAGCGCCTGCAGCCAGGTGCGCATGCGGCCGGCTTCGGCGGTGCGCGATTGCTTGCCTTTCGAGTCCAGGAACACCATGATCACCGAACGGCCTTCGATCACGGCCTGCATCAGCAGGCAGCGGCCGGCTTCGTTGATGAACCCGGTCTTTTGCAAGCCGATCGCCCAGTCCGGATTGGCCACCAGATGGTTGGTGGTGCCGAACTGCATCGGACGGCCGTTGTCTTCGACAATCGCTTTGGCGTCGGTGGAGAACTCGCGCAACATCGGATGCTCATACGCCTTCATCGCCAGCTTGGCCAGATCGCGCGCGCTGGCGACATTCATCTTCGACAAGCCGCTCGAATCGACATAGTGCGTGTCCGTCATGCCCAGTTCGCGGGCCTTGGCGTTCATCGCTGCGACAAACGCCGGCTTGCCGCCCGGATAGTTACGGCCCAGCGCCGAGGCGGCGCGGTTCTCCGAACTCATCAAAGCGATATGCAGCATGTTGGCGCGGGTCAGCTGGGCGCCGACGCGCAGGCGCGAGCTGCTGAATTTTTCGCGGTCGACGTCGGCGTCGGTCACGGTCAACACTTCGTTCATGTCCTGCTCGGCTTCCACCACCACCAGACCGGTCATCATCTTGGTGATCGAAGCGATCGGCAAGGCGACGTTGGAATTTTTTTCAAACAAGACTTCGGAATTGGCTTGGTCGAGCACCAGCGCCACGCTGGACTTGAGGTCGAGCGGGTCGTGCGTCAAACCGAGGCCGGCCAAATCGCCCATCGTCTTGATCGCCGGCGCGGCCGTGATGACGCGGTGGTAGACCACCTTGCGGCGCCCGTTAACCTTGGACACGCGCTTGACCATGCGATCGCTGGCCTCGACGGCGGCGACACGTACCGGCGCCCGGACCTTGCCCTGGGTCTTGGCCTGAACTTTGCTCTTTTTGACGATGGCCTTTTTCGGCGCGGCCGAATTGGCGGTCGCAGCCTGGGCGGCGTTCATGCCGGCAGACGCAAACATCAGCGAAATGAGCGCACCTAACGCTAGTTTATACATTTGAATCCCCAAAAGAAGAAAAGCCGGATTTCACAATCGACCGTTGCAGTGTAGCAAAATGGTGTGCGAGCGCAAGCTAAATTATCCTTGACGGCATCTTTGGTTGCGGATCTGCAATGCACATAAAGCAAGCTAGTCTTAAACGACAAATTTAACAAATTCTTCGACCGGCATGCGCTCCGTGATCAAAGAATTTTCGATTTTTGTCGCATCGGCGTAACCCAGGGCCATGCCGCAGACAACCGTCTCGTTTTCGGGGAGGTCGAGCACCGCGCCTATGATCCGATGATACTGGGTAAAGGCGGCTTGCGGGCAAGTATCTAGTCCACGCGCGCGCGCCGCCACCATGATGCTTTGTAAAAACATCCCGTAGTCGAGCCAGGAGCCCTGCTCCATGACCCGGTCGATGGTGAAGATCAGACCGACCGGGGCGCCGAAGAATTCATAATTACGTCCATGCTGGGCCGCCATGCCCACCTTGTTGTCGCGCGTCAATCCCAACAATGCATATAAGTCCCAGCCGACCTTGCGGCGACGCTCGATAAACGGCGACACCCACTCGCGCGGATAGTAGGCGTATTCCTCGGTATGCAACTTGGCCTGCTCAGGATCGTTATGTATGGCCAATATCGCCGAAGACAACTCCTGCTTGCGTTCGCCTTCAAGCACATACACTTTCCACGGCTGCGTGTTGGTGCCCGATGGCGCCCTGCCCGCCACGCGCAGGATTTGCGCGATGTCCTCCCGCGCGACCGGCTGCGGCAGGTAAGCGCGGATCGAGCGGCGCGACGTGATCGCGGCATCGACCGCCTGTTGTTCGAGAGTAGAAATCATGCGTCCTCGCTTATTTGGGGTTGCTCTTGCTGACAACGAAAAACACGCCGGTGACGGCCAGCGCCATGCCGGCTATGCCGAGGACGTTGAACGCTTCGCCAAACATCAGCCACGCCATGACGGCGGTGGTCGGCGGCGTCAAGTACATCAGGCTGGTGACCTGGGTGGCGTCGCTGCGCCGGATCAGCGCGAACAGCAAGAAAATGGCGCCGATCGACAGCCCCAGCACCGACCATAGTAACGCTCCGATGAACTGCGAAGTCCACTGCACCGCAGCAAAGTCAGCCGTGACGCCTTCGAAGATGATAGCCAGCGGCAATACCACCACCGTGGACGCGGCGAACTGGATGACCGTGCCGGTGCGCAGGTCGAACTGCGGACAACGACGTTTTTGATACAAAGTGCCGGCCGTGATCGACACCAGCGCCAATAGACACAGCGCGATCGCCTCGAACGACAGTCCGACCAGCTCTATTTTCGCGGCCACCACCAGCGCCACGCCGCCGAGGCCGAACATCAAGCCGAGCCACTGGCGCGGCAACACCTTCTCGCCGATCAGCGGCGCGGCAAAAGCGGTGAGGATCGGTTGCATCCCGACAATGAGCGCCGACAGTCCCGCCGGCATGCCGAGCTTGATGGCGCACCAGACGCCGATCAGATAACCGGCCTGCACCAGCACTCCGGCGAAGGCGATCCGACGGATCTGCCCGTGCGGCCACGGTGCGCGCAGGAACAGCACCAGCGGCAGCAGAATCACCAGCACGCCGAGAAAACGCATCAACAGGAAGGTCAGCGGCGGCGCATAAGGCAGGCCGAACTTGGCCACGATGAAGCCGCTACTCCATAAAAGCACGAAAAACAACGGCAGCGGCGACAAAAAGGTCGCGTGCCCGGCCGGTGTCGCGGCTGTCGCGGCGGCGGGTCCTGGCGCTGAAACGGCGGTCTTTGTATCTGGCATGGAAACTGACTAACGCTGACTATCGCTGACTATCGGACTGAAAGGAAACCACAGCCGTTTCGCGGCACCGGGTTGACGTCAAACGAGTCTATCACGGCGGCCGGATCGCCACCGGACCGGGCTTTAAAGCCAGCAACCATGCCGCCTGCGGCGTCCGGGCACTATTAGTTTTTGCGTGGAAATACTTACTCAAATAGATGTTTCATTCCTTGATGCAACGCACAAAAAATCGCTTGACTTAATTTTTCAACGCCGTAAAATTACCTTTGTTGCGTTGCACAATTTGATCGGTTTGAAACGTGGATGTCTGTTTCTCGCCGACGGTAAGACGGCAGTATCCAATCAATGACTATTTATCTGGAGATTTAAATGTTTTCAATCCCTGAGCAATTTTCCAATGCGACCAAAGCCAACTTTGAAGCACAGTTCGCTATTTTCTCGGCCCTGACCAACAAAGCATTCGAAGGCGTGGAAAAACTCGTCGACCTGAACCTGACCGCCGCCAA